>NZ_JCAQHY010000108.1:0-14390 GCF_059621045.1 Vagococcus sp. WN80Y | reverse complement strand
AGGCTTCATACTGCCTCTGGGGCGCCAACCCCGGAGATAGTAGCCAATGGTTTGTATGTAATTGTCTGGGTCGTTCCTAACGCCCACAGTGTACAATTAAACGAAAACGCTGTCAATACCTTTTTTCATTAAATAACATCATTTATATAACTTCCCCCTCCTCGCAAAAAGTTGTGAGGAGGGGGATTTTTTTATGGAGTAAGCGGGGTAGCACTAACACATTGTCTCGTACCTGATTCCCACCCACACTTCATGTTGTCTCATATCCTTTTTAGGTTAGGTGTGCCTCTTTATACAAAAATAATCAATCAAGTGTCAGTTGTTGATTGTTAACTAATAACTTGCGATTATATAACATGATAGTGACTAACTGAAAAAAACAAGTTCAATCGCTTTTTTCAATTTTCAACTCTTTAAAATAACCGTCTGTACCAATATCAACAAATAAGCCTACAGAGCCACGCATATCGCCGCCTAACTTCATATCCTCAACTATCAATACAGGATGCTCCATGTCATTAACATAGAACGTTCCCTTAGAATCATTTATAACAGCTTTTAAGTTGATCCATTCATCAAGCCCAATATCGGCTGGTCCCTCAAACTCACTTATTCCAAGGTTTCTAAAAAAATCAAACGTATAATTGGGGTAAGAAAAATATTGAACTCCTCGATTTTTTCTCACTGGATCTTTTATACGTCCATTAGTAGGTCTGACATAGAAAGATTCAAAATTAGTATCATCTTCATTAATTCTAAAAGCAATTCCAATGAAACCACGAGCAAAATCTGGTGCATCTGGTAATAAACGGCTTAACATTTTTACTTCTATAGTTCCATTATGAAAAGAAAAATCGGATACTTTAGCATAGGTGTTTTCATCAAATGCCATAAGTTTATCCTTTTTTGTTACTCTGACAACTGGAGAATTATCTAAATTTGTATATTCCACATTTGTATGAACGGCTTCCATTGCTAACTCTTCAATCCCCATCATTAATTCCTCCTTATAACCTTGTGATACAATCTATTATATCACAGCCATATTACAAGAATATTATGTGACAAATGCGCTACAAAAAGCTACTCGCTAAACTCTTTTCGTTGTCCTAGACTACTTCACTACGTTACGATCACATTAACTTCTTTTCTATATCCCATGAGACTTCTAATAATAGAAATTGTAATAAATCTTGTGTTTTTTTCTAACTCTTCTCCTGTAATTACGTACTGAAATTTTATACAACATTCAGATAATATTTTTTTACAGTAACGAAATAATGCTCATATTCTTTCATTAATTCGTGAGGAAAAGGAAGATTTTTAAATGCATATATTGACCCATTTTTTGCACAATAAAGACGTTTTACCTGCTCATCCGCATAAACTATCACACCATTTTTCCTATTTATTTCCAAATGAATTCCTTCATAGCGACTCATCCATCGTTTTATGATTTCTAACTCTAAATTGATAGCTGCTTTTGACATAAAAAATTTATCAGCTAGTTCTTGCATTGTGATTGGGTTTTTGAGAAAAAGAAGATAAAGAATAATGGAAGAATGCTGTGGCAACAAAGAATTTTCACTAGTTTTTTCATTCAATTCCATAATAATCATTTTTTTGGCTTTTTCAGAAATGTATTCTATGTAATAACCTTTACTTTTACTAGTTCGTACAACAAGATCATCTGAAAAAAATTGAGTTAAGTCTTTAATATCATTTTGAATCGTTTTTTTATTTAGATTAAAATGAAGAGAAAGCTCATGGCTTGTTATCCAATCATTTGAATTATACAAAAAAATTAAAACGTCTAATTGTCTTTCTAGTATCATTTCTTTTCCCCCCTAAAATATTTTACAACTCTCTAAAATATCATCTATATCGTTATTTTCAAAGGGATGAATTTTAAGCCTTCTAGTAATTATTCCCATTGTAATCTCCACTGTAGTGTTTGTTTAGGCTTTAGCAAAAGAAAACCTTGCTTCTCATAGTTTTTATCAAAAAAGCCACTCCTTTTTGATTATGTTAGCTTACACTTACATTATATCAAAAAATGGAGAGGTTCTCTTTTTTAGTGGAGTTGATGGACGATTCTTTGCTTCACCTCCTTAAAGGTAATTAAAATAAAACGCTAAAATGTCCTTTATGGCAAAGAAAATAATAATTGCTAAGACAAAGCTAACCAATAAAGCTAGACAAAAGCCACTTTTACGTTTAATCCGATAATTCTGAACCATACCATAAAAGCAACAGGCAAGCACAATTAAACAACAAACTAACATCAGCGGGCTGCCATTTCCGCGATTCTTAACATAAAAACTACCGTGGTAAGAAGTCAGTGACATATAACCACTTATAGCAAATACACTTGCGCCTAAAATAACGGCACTAGCCACATAAAACTTATTTAAAATCGTTAAATTACAAAAAATCTCTATGTAGCGCTTTAGTTTATTCAACATGTGTCATACTTCCAATCTGTCTATTCTTAAAATAACCCCCTCTAAAACAGAGAAAAAAACTTAGATGTGTATAATTTTAAGAGAAAGACAAGCACTATTATCATTTGTGCAATAACTGATAGTTTTGGTGAGTGCTCTTCCGTTTTAAGGAACCGATAGAACAGAACATTGAGGATCGTTGACACAATAAAAAAGACCACTGCAAAACTAATCTCATCACCATAATAATTAAGGACACCAAGTGAATCTGAATAATCAGGATCATACGTATAATACGTTGGAGAAATTCCCTTTTTCACAAATAGAGGCGTCCAAAAATAACGAGTGATTAGTCGTTTTATGATAAAATAACCGACAATCAGCAAGCTAACCGTCAATGTATAAAAAAAAGAGGGTGATTTTTTCATAACAATCTTCCTTACGTTTTTATTAGATGATATCATAAAACGCTTGTTTATAACATTGAATTTTTTACATTAAAAGTTATAATTATACTGTGAAGCAGATCACTCTAAGCTTACTGGAGGAACACACCATGTACTACTTTTACTTTACACTCATCATTCTCAGTCTCGTATTAATACTATCCGCCACCCAATTAATCAAACTTAAACGGTTACGCCTTTTACAAAAGAAAGCAGTCAAAGAATTTCAAGAGAAGAATCAGCTTAGCGACTCAGAACTCGTTCTCTTTAAAACAGAAATGAAAGAGGCGAAATCGTACATCATTCGCATAGAAAAAATGATAGAGATCAATACAGGACTCAAAAATAATCAAACACTCCGTCAAACAGTCGAAAAAGCTAAAGAGATTTTCAAACATCTCATGGATGACCCTAGAGATTTAACCCAATTCGATCATTTTCTTTATCGAAATTTACCTAGCTTGCAGCTGGTACTCGAAAAATATGCTGCACATGATGAACACTCCACTGATGTTTTAACGTCAATTTGTCACACCATTGAAAGAGATTTTCAAAAGTTAAACTTGGAAAGACAAGACGAAATTGAGCAAGTAAAGGAGTTTTTGAAATGAAAAATGACCCTTCTTTCTCAAAAGAATTTGATGACTTATTCGAAAAAATTAAGCTTAGAGTCTTCGTCAGTCAAAAAATAAAAATTGCCTTCATTGTTGGTGTATTATTAATAAGTGGCATCCTATTAGTTTCATTAGTTGTTTTACCTAAGCAAATGGAGCATTCTCTCTCAACTCTCGATTCTGCATTGGACACATACAACAATCAAATGAAAGAAATAGACGACTCTCTTGACTATAAAAATGTTTTAGCCCTAAGGGAAAAAGGAATAAAAACAGAATACAAGCCCGATTATGAAACTGCTAAACCGTATACGACTAAAGTCACTAAAAATGCTATTAATTTTGGTAATGGCTACTCCCTGAAGATAAATAATGCTCATCACTCATTGCACGAAGATTTTTCTAAAGAGTTAGAAATCAAAGCAACTGAAGGAGTGACTCATAAATACCAAGAGGCAAGCGTCGATCGACTTGCCTCTTATAAATTTCAATTAACAAAATATCTTGATGATTATGATCAAACAACCCATAAGCTTACTTTTTATGAAGATACCGCTTATAAACAAGATAACTATGTCAGTGTTTATATCTCAGGAAATATCATAGATAATCTTAATCTGCAAGTAGCGAAAGAAGATGGTGCCTTTTATGACGTTTTTCCGCTGCCAAAGATAGGTCAAGTTCAGACAGGATTGATTGTTAATACAGCTTTAAGTCACAATCTGTTAGATGAACAGGGTAAAGAGATTCCGCAAACATTTGTAACCTTGTATAAATATTGGCTTTTCCCTGACGGTGTTGGTGCCTATGTCCAACAATCAGCTCACTTTTATGGCACCATGACTTATGAAGAAAGTAGTCAAACTTCTGATAAAGATAATTTGGTCGAACTCGACAAATTCTCCCAATTATTTGACGGGACTCAGTCAATGTTGAACTGGATAGATCATACATTTGAATTAGAAGTAAACAAAAAAGAACCATAGCCCACACAACTAACCAGTCAATAAAAAAAACTCTCAGTTAAGAAAAGTTAATTGTCTCAATAATCTGGACTCCACTGATCGTTATCATATGCTGAGTTACTTGCTTGAATTATTATATCATTGAAGAAAAAAGATATATTATATAACGTTGTTTTCAAGCAGGTTAGACAGCCTATGATAATCAACAACTATCTAGCCTATTGTCAAATACCTTAATATAGCGACTTGATTTTAATAGATGATTTGATACTATTATTTTACCAAAATTGTCAGTAGAATCCCATCCTCGTTTCTACTATAAACGATTAAAAGTAGCTTTACTCGTAATCTCCTAATAGATATATTATATTATAAGAAGTTGATTTCGATTGCTCGGAGTAAACTTCTTTTTTTGTGATTAGTTGAGAGGCAGAGGGGGATGTAAATGGAACGCGATTATCGTGACTTATTTATGAATGCAGAGATTTTCACAGATTTTTATTTTTTTAATGTCGGGCATGAAGTGTGCAGCCCGCTACATTCCTATGGACCAAATATGCGAGAGCATTACGTTGTCCACTATATAGTCAGTGGGAAAGGAACATTTAAAACACGAGATAACGTCTATCGACTAAAAGAAAATAATTTCTTTTTAATTCGTCCCAATGAATTAACTTACTATAAAGCAGATGAAGAGGAACCTTGGGAATACTATTGGTTAGGATTTGATGGGACAAAAGTAGATGAGTTGTTGCTTAGTCGTTTTATTGATGAAAAAACAGATATTGGACTAGTGAATACTGAAAATGAACATCTAAGAGTGTTGTTCGAGACTTTAATCCACTCTCCTCATTTTGATTATTCAATGTCTCTTTCCCGTTATGCCCGGTTTTTTCATTTAATTAGTTGCTTAAATGGAGGAGGCTCTATTGCAAAATATCGGGAAAATGAGAATATGAAACGAAAATATAGTGAGTCATTCATGCTGTATGTTCGAAATAGCTTTTATCTAAAAGAGCTGACAATTACTAGTATCGCCCAATCTATGAACTTAAATCCTTCTTATTTGAGTCAAGTTATCAAGGATGAATTAGGCGTTACACCCATCGGTTATTTAAAAGAATTTCGATTACAAAAGGCCTCAATTTTATTGGAGCTTGGTAATGCGACCGTTTCGGAAGTAGCTGATTTAGTTGGATATGAAAGTATCCACTCATTTTCACGGGCCTTTAAACAACAATTTGGGCAATCGCCCTCCCAATATAAAGGCCAACATTGAGCTGATTATTACCATCAGCTTTTTTGTTTACCTAAAATCAGGTTAAATACCTCTAAAATTTAGCCATCTGAAATGAAAACGCTTTATGATATTATTTAACTATCAAAAGGAAAGTAGAGGGAATATCATGAAAAAGAAATGGTTACTACGAGGGTTAGCTTTAGCATTAGTTGGTGGAGTTTTGATGGGGTGTTCTTCAGAAGAAAAAAAATCAACCAGTAAAGATAAAAATGCAACCATTACTTACGCCATTTGGGATACAAACCAAGAACCCGGAATGAAAAAAATGGCCTCTGAGTTTGAAAAGAAAAACCCGAGCATTAAGGTTAATGTTGAGGTGACTCCTTGGGATCAATATTGGACTAAGCTTGATGCTGCAGCAACAGGAGCGAGTTTACCAGATGTATTCTGGATGCACTCAAATGAAGCTTACCGTTACATGAGTAACGATATTTTACTAGATCTAACAGCTTCAACTGAGAAAGCTGTCGATTTGAAGAAATTTCCTAAAGAAATTACGGAACTCTATTCATTAGATAATAAACAATATGCCATACCAAAAGATATCGATACGATTGGGCTTTGGTACAATAAAACACTTTTTGATGACGCAGGGCTTGATTATCCAAATGAGAACTGGACATGGGATGATTTGCTAGCGGCTGCTAAAAAAATAACCAATCCCGAAAAAGAAATTTATGGCTTTGCCGCTCCCAATAATGGCCATGAAGGCTATTGGAATTTTATTTACCAAAACGATGGCGAGATATTAAATAAGGATCGAACAAAATCAGAGATTACAAACACAGCTACTAAAGAAGCTTTGCAATTTTATGCAAACCTAATCAACAAAGAGAAGGTTTCACCCACAGCTGACCAAATGGCCGAAAATAAACCCGTTTCATTTATGCAATCTGGGCGTTTAGGAATGGGATTATTCGGTTCTTGGATGTTAGCTGATTTCAAAGCAAATGATTATATGGTAGAAAATACGGATGTCGCTGTTTTACCAAAAGGGAAAAAACAAGCTTCCGTTTATAACGGATTAGGAAATGCTGTTTCAGCTTCATCGAAAAATAAAGAGGCCGCAGTTAAATTTGTTGAATTTTTAGGGTCTGAAGAAGCCAACCTAATTTCTGCTGAGGCTGGTTCAGCCATTCCTGCCTACGAAGGCTCTGCTGATAAATGGGTTGATAGTGCGAAAGAATTTAATATTAAGGCCTACATCGATATGATGGACTACTCTGTTATTCGTCCCTTCTCAAAGGAAACGATCAAAGTTGAAACAATTGAAACAGATAATTTAGCCGATTTATTAAATGGCAAAAAATCAGTAGACGAGGTGACAAAAACCATCGCAACTGAAGTTGATAGCATTCTAAAATAGACCATTATAAAGGAAGATCGACATGACGTTTAAAAGAAAAAAATATGAAAAGGAACAGGTGATATGGGGCTGGCTTTTAATAGCCCCCACCTTAATTGGACTGCTCATCTTAAACATAATTCCAGCTATTCAAACCCTGATTTTGAGTTTTCAAACATCGGGTGGTTTTGGTAAAACATCATGGGCGGGTCTGGTAAATTATCAAAAGCTTTTTGCTGACAAAGAAGTTTTACAAGCCGTTGTTAATACGTTACTTTATACGGTAATTGCTGTTCCGTTTATTATCGTGTTGTCCATGTTAGCCGCGGTGTTAATGAATCAAAAAATCAAAGGAATTTCCGTTTACCGGACATTATTCTTTTTACCCGTCGTAGCAACGCCTGCTGCTGTTGCAATGATTTGGCGGTGGTTATTTAACTCTGATTACGGGATCATTAATCACTTATTGAGTAAAATAGGCATCATTGGTCCCAATTGGTTAACAAATCCCAAAACAGCCATTATAGCGATAGCGATTGTCGGAATTTGGAGTACTGTTGGTTACAATATGGTGTTATTACTTTCTGGCTTGCAAGAAATCCCCCGAGATTATTATGAATCGGCTGATATCGATGGAGCAAGTCCACTAAAGCAATTTTTCTCAATTACATTGCCTTTAGTCACTCCTACATTATTCTTTGTTTTAGTGACAACCATTATTAATTCACTTCAAGTATTTGATTTAATTTTTATGATGATTGATAAGACCAATGCTGCTTTAACACAAACTCAGTCTTTGGTTTATCTCTTCTACAAGCATTCGTTCATTATGAATGATAAAGGCTATGGCTCAGCGATTGTAATGATATTGTTATTAATCATTATGATTGTCACGGTCGTTCAAGTAAAAATACAGAAAAAATGGGTTAATTATTAGGAGGGATAACGTTGAAAAAATTAAACAATAAACGTCAATTAATCATTCATGCTTTATTAATAATCGGTTCGCTTCTCATGGTGATGCCCTTTGTTTGGATGATTTTAACATCAGGAAAAACATTAACAGAATCAGTGAAGATTCCTCCTACGATTCTTCCAGAATCATTTCAGTGGAGCAACTTTTCAGTTGTTTTAGGTAAACTACCTTTTATGGCACTATACGTCAATACTTTTTTGATGATTGCCTTTAGAATAGTTGGGTCTGTTTTATTCAGTGCCATGGCCGCTTACGCCTGTGCAAAACTCGAATTTCCAGGTAGAAACGCCTTTTTTTCATTAGTATTACTACAGATGATGATTCCAACACAAATTTTTATTGTGCCCCAATATTTGCTTGTACAGAAAATGAATTTATTAAACTCAATTCCCGCCTTGATATTACCAGGAATTGTCAGTGCTTTTGGAACGTTTTTATTAAGACAATTTTTCTTAAGCTTACCAGATGAACTAGAGGAGGCAGCGAAGCTAGATGGATGTAATGTTTGGCAAACTTTTTTCAAAATCATGTTGCCACTTGCAAAATCAGGATTAATTGCCTTAGCAATTTTCACTGGCTTGTTTGCTTTTAAAGATTTAATGTGGCCATTAGTTGTGAATATGTCAATAGATAAGATGACGTTATCCTCAGGTTTGGCGAATTTACAAGGTCAGTACACCACTCATTTCCCACAATTAATGGCCGGATCATTATTGGCAATTTGGCCAATGATTCTTTTATTTATTATTTTTCAGAAAAAATTTATCGAGGGTATTGCCACTTCTGGAGGCAAATTATAGTAATGGAGACTAACAAATGAAGCTAATACACGTTAATGATACGACGCAAACCTTTCACTTAAAAAATGAGTATGTGAGTTATGTGTTTCAGGTTCAACACGGACACTTAATTCAAAAATATTATGGTAAAAAAATTAGTGTCTATTCTGGTGGTCGAGACTATCCAGAGAAAACAAGAGGGTCTTTTTCCCCTAATATTCCCAGTGATACAGCAAATGACTATAGTCTGGCTTCGTTACTGCAAGAATTCCCTGGAGCGAATCAAGGGGATTATCGTTCATCAGCTTTTGAGCTGACTTACCCAGATGGCAGTAACAATTCTCAGTGTCAATACGTTGATCATCAAATTATTAAAGGGATTGTGCCTCTTACAGATATGCCTTATTGTCATGGAAAAAAAGACACCGCAGAAACGTTACTAATTCGACTTGAAGATAATGTGTCAAAAGTAGGCATAACCTTATATTATACAATCTTTAGAGATTTCCCCATCATTGTGAGAAAAGTCAGTGTAGAAAATCAAGCAACTCAACCGATTATGCTGAATAATCTTAAATCAATGAGTCTTGACTTTGCCGAGTCTGATCTAGAGTTAATTCAATTGCCCGGTACGTGGGGGAAAGAACGACAAATTGTTAGGGAGCCCATTAATTCTGGTATGAAACGATTGGCGAGCGCTAGAGGAACTAGTAGTCACAATCAAAATCCCTTTTTTATTATTTGTGACCCCACAACAACTGAATCAACTGGCAAAGCCTATGGGGTCTCCTTAGTGTATAGTGGCAATCATGAAATGATTATTCAGAAAGATTCATATTCTCAGTTGCGTATTCAGTCTGGTATAAATGCGGAGACTTTTGACTGGGAATTAAAGCCAAGAGACCTTTTTTACACACCAGAAGCTATTTTAAGTTTTTCTATAGACGGCTTAACAGGCTTATCTCAACACTTACACCACTTCATTAATCACCATCTGATTCAATCAACCTATAGACAAAAAAATCGTCCAGTTTTATTGAACAACTGGGAAGCTACTTATATGGATTTTGATGAAACAAAAATTGTGGCATTAATGGAGGCAAGTAGTGCTTTAGGTATCGAATGCTTTGTCTTAGATGATGGCTGGTTTGGCCACCGAAATGATGATACATCAAGCTTAGGAGACTGGTTTATCAACCAAGAAAAACTGCCAAATGGGTTAAACTTATTAACAAAAAAAGCACGGGAGCTTGGCATTAGCTTCGGTTTATGGTTTGAGCCAGAAATGGTGTCGCCCAATAGTAAGCTATATCAAGCCCATCCAGACTGGGTTATTCATAATCAAAAAAAAGAGGTATCTCTGGCTAGAAATCAACAAATTTTAGACTTAGGTCGATCAGACGTAAGAGATTACTTATTTGAACGATTGTCTAGCGTGTTAACTAGTGCAGCGATTTCCTATGTAAAATGGGATATGAATCGAAACTTTTCAGAGACTTATTCCAGTGAACTTCCCGCTCACAGACAAAAAGAAGCTGCTCATCGCTATGTCTTAGGTCTTTATGAATTATTAGCAAGATTGACCGAAACGTTTCCGACTATTTTATTTGAAAGTTGTTCTGGTGGTGGTGGTCGTTATGATCTAGGGATGCTTTATTACATGCCTCAAACTTGGACAAGTGATAATACCGATGCGATTGAACGGCTAAAAATTCAATACGGGACCAGTTTAGCTTATCCAATCTCGTCAATGGCAGCTCATGTCTCTGCTTCCCCCAATCACCAGAATGGCCGTATCACCTCTCTTAAAACCAGAGGAGATGTCGCAATGTCAGGGCTACTGGGCTATGAATTAAATGTATTAACTTTGTCGAAAGCCGAACAAAACGCAATTAAAGAACAAATTGAACACTATAAACATCATCGAAAACTCATTCAATATGGGGATTTTTATCGATTGATCTCACCATTTGAAACGAATCAGGCCGCCTGGATATTTGTCTCTCCTGATAAATCAGAAGCCTTGGCATTTTACTGTCAAATTTTATCCTCAGCTTCGCCTGTTTTGAACATTATGCGATTAGCAGGACTTAAAGAACATGCCGTCTATCAAGATGAACAGGGGCGGAAGATGTACGGTGATGAGCTAATGAACATGGGATACTATATTCAAAGTAAGCATCATCAACAGCCTTATGGCGATTTCGAGAGTACCTTCACTTATTTTAAGCAAGTATAGAGATGTGCTCACACAACTTTTATTGGTGCTGAACACATGATTTTCACAATGATACCTATCAACAATAGCTTTAGAGCTAATAGCCATGCGATTTGTCACGAATCATCGAAGTTTTTGACCTTTGGTTAATGAGAGAAGGGAAGTCTCAACATTGTTGATGAACAAATTAATTTGCTAAGGAATACTTTAAGTTTTTATTAACTTCTTCATTTCGCGTAACACTAAAAACATATACATGTAATAATATTGACATATAAAACATCATTAAATCGAGAGAAGGAGTATTGCCTTGAAAAAATTTATTACATTATTATCAATTGGATTTGTCTCTTCACTCTTCTTTTCAGCCTGCTCTTCAAACAGTCAAAAAGAAAAACAGGTAAAAACTGATTCGTCTTATACGTCTAAAATGGAAAGCCATGTCTCAAAATCTCAACCAGATTCTAGTATTTCCAGTCCCGTATCGTCAACTTCACTACCCGATAGTTCTCTTTCTTCCACGTCATCTAAGGAGAAGTCTAAACCCGTTGAGAATCAACGAAATTTACCTGACATTCTCTTACCTTACACTGACTCAGAAATAGAATACGCTCGAGTGTGGCTTGCGGTTCTAGGAAGTGACTACATCAGCTATTTGGATGATCCTGATTTCAATTTTAATCTCAATGTAGAGTTAATAGCTGCTGGTTCCCTTATTAATGCCTATGCAGAAGGAACCCCAACTTATCCTACCAATGTCATTCATCTTTCAGGAAATGCTAGTTTTCAAGGAAGTGTGATATACGCAAGTAATCATAACGGAACCGTGACCGTTTACCCGACGCCTATGCACTGGCAGTATAGTGAAGAACAAGCGAACGACAAGAAGTTTCTCACAGAAGCATCACAATGGGTTTTAGACAACACAAAAATAGTCGATGTTCCCGCAGGAAACCCCGAATCAGTAAAAAGGCTCATCGAAGTGATGATGCTCAATTTTTAATATAATTCTTGACGCCTAACGTATAGGCGTCTTTTATTGTTATCAATTTTAGTAATAGTTGACGTTTCGATCACCTAACTCATTAGCTAGTTCACTATTTACAATTTTTTTTGTAAAAATTGACAAGCAACTCTTTTTTTCACTCTTCTCTTATTTGTTAAAATTAACGAAAAGGAGGCGTATACTATGATTAATCGAATTACTAATGTCTGTCGCTCATACCAAACTTTCGAATCTACTGAAGAAATTTATCAAGTGAGGTTAGAACAGGGTGACTATCTCTCAATTGAAACATTGACCACCTATTTAGATTTAGGTGAACTTTTCTACTTTTTTGATGAAGATGGTCGCTTTTTTGAGGTTGAAATTGTCGAGCCTATCTTCAAGGAATCATACATCCAATCAAAAATCCTTTCAGTTAATCATGAGTATGATCCTCTGCTCGATTTGCCCTCGTGTTAATTTTCTTAATTCTAACTCAGTCTAAACCGCTTAACTTCTTTCACTGGCCCTGTTAATGTTGACATCATTTTAGGGCTTTTTATTGTCGTAAATCCCCTCTTCTCTTCCCATTTTTTTTACATCAATGTAAAATTATTGACAACTTATT
The DNA here is from genome assembly GCF_059621045.1 of Vagococcus sp. WN80Y. Classification (NCBI taxonomy): domain Bacteria; kingdom Bacillati; phylum Bacillota; class Bacilli; order Lactobacillales; family Enterococcaceae; genus Vagococcus; species Vagococcus sp. WN80Y. The sequence goes on along the minus strand of NZ_JCAQHY010000108.1, from coordinate 1,690 downwards.
TCTTTTTTTTTGCGCTACAATTTAATTAGAGAATGATGATGGCGTCTCATCCGTTCAAATGAGATATGTTTTTGTCCCCATCAATTTCTCCTTGGGCGTTGGCTCCTATCCAACCCTCTTTTTATTTCCTGAGATAATAAAAATAAAGCTGTATGATATAATTTTCAATAAAGGACTTTTTCTCATAAAATACACCCTCATTCATATTATATTGATTTTAGTATCGTTAACATTACTAATTCCTTCCATTCTTTCAATCAGATATGGAATAAAAAGGAAACATACTTCTGCCTTTTGGTTAGGGATTCTTTCTTTATTCCCTCTCACTTACTTAGCCTTTAAGCTATGGTTTTTATTAGTTGTTATTGTTTTATCCCTAATATAATTTGAGTTAGATTAGCCACTAATATCGTCACTCGTCTCGTTCACATGGGTGCTTTTATTGGAATTGAAACACACTAACTATTAAGCCATCCTAAGATAAGAAAACCGCAGGCAGATACCGTTCCAGCGTTTAAATACTTAAAGATTTTAATGAAGAATTATAACTCCTTAAGATCATTTAATTTTTTCATTATTTCACTGTATTGTCTTTCAGACACAGACATACAGATAGCCCTAGCAGCACTATTCGTCCTCTTATCAATAATTTTAAGTTGGAAATACGGGGAATCCTCTTCACTAGAAAGATAAGATTTTCCAGCTCCCTCTAAATAGAAGTCCTGTCTATCATAGACATATTCTTTAAACGCTGTTTTGAATACATACTTATCTTCAAGAAAATAAAGTGTTGACTTGGACTCTATAAGTTTTAACGTAATAAATAAACCGAAAATAACAAGAAAGGGAAGGAGTTGACCGAGAACATAAGCCAGAGGGAGCAGCAGAAGAACGAAAATAATAATTCTAATGATTGATTTCTTGTTATTCGGGTTTAGTTTTAATTTGTAGAACATTATTTATCCTCCTTATTTCGAATGAACCACTCTGATTTTAACAAGTTTCTCATGGAATTAGATAATACGGATGAGAAGCGAAAAAATAGCTAAATCCCCCTTTCTAGAATGTCTGTTGTCATAGATTTTTGATTTGTCTATTCGCTTAAAAATGTGATTTAGGTTCTAAATGCACTCTATTCTCGTCAGAAATATATGGCTCTTTTACTCCAAGCCCATCCATAAGATCATTTGCTGCCTGTTCGTTAATGATAAAAAGCTGATGTATCACGTATCCAATTGCTTCTTCATCGAATTTATGCAACGTAACCATTTTTATATTTCGTTCCTTCCCCTTAACTTTCGCTAAATAATTATCGATTAATTCCATAAAAAACCACACATAGCCATCTATTCCCAATCCATAATCTTGTTTAGTTTCCTTCCATTTTAAAATATCCTTCACCGTTTCACTCATTGTTAGCTCCTCCTCATTAATAGTTATAAAATATCCGTATTTCTATTCTCTTATCAAAAAAATAAATTCATTTAGTTGCTTTATGCTGTACACTAATGATTATAAGCCAGCTATAAAAAGGTCAAGTAAAAACTGAACTATTTTAAAATGGTTTGTTTTGATTTTTAATGCAACATAAATAAACCTAGAGAAGAATACAAATTTTTTCTAGGTATCTGTTTCACAAGTTAAACGAACTTCGTAGGGTTTATCTGTTGTCCAAATGGTGAATATAATA
>NZ_JCAQHY010000107.1:0-14146 GCF_059621045.1 Vagococcus sp. WN80Y | reverse complement strand
TGGTTACTTTTATTTTAGCAAAAGTGTTCTTATTTTTGTACAACAAAATAATCCAGATGCCAATCAATTTGACTGGTATCTGGATTTTTCGTTTAGACTTATGTCCCAAGCTCTTTTTGGCTAGTTTTCACGATAAAATGAGTTCAGTTATTTATTTCGGAAGGACTTCTAGCCATGTTTTGTAATAGTCTACAGGCTCGTCATTGTCATTAGAAGCTGTTGCTAGATAAGTAGCGATAACCCGCACAACTTGGTAGCCAATAGCTCCTAATGCTTTTTCGTGCACGAAGTAGTTATGTTGATCAATGTCCTCGGAGCTAGTTTCTAATAAGCAGGTTAAATAAAGGGCACCAGGGTGATCATCGTTACGCCATAATTCTTGATTGTCATTGGTATAATCATAATCGACTGCCAAGCCCATCTCAAAGCTAGGATTTGAGGCTTGATTTTTATATAACACAAAATTTGTTGGGCCGGCAAGTTGAACTTGAATATCTTTTGCATCATACATATCGAAAGTGACAATTTTTTGCACGTTAATGGGTTCTATCTGATAGTCACTCTCTGCCAGTAGAAAAAGATTTTCAAGTTGTTTTTTTCGACCAGTAATACCTGATAGCTTCTGCTGAAGTTCGGCTAACTCGTGTTGAACTTGAACTTCGGTATCTTCTAAAATAGTGTATATTGCCTCTGGACTTAGACGGTTGAGTTGTTTCATTTTATGAATAGGAACATTTAAATTGCGATAGAATACGACATCGAGTAATTCAATGGTTGTTTGAATGTCGAATACTCTATAATCGTTGTTGCTATCACGTTTCGTAGAAAAGATCCCCTTTTCTTCCCAGTAGCGAATAGTTGAGGCTGGAATATCAAAAAGTTTTGCGATTTCACCAATAGAATAATGCTGCTCGTCTTCCATAGTAATCTCCTTAACTTATTTTTATTTTAGTATAGCGTTTTTTGTGTTGACCTTCAAGTTACTTTAAGGTGTAGAATGAATCTCGCAGTGAAATATAGTAGCTGCTACACGCAACTAATACTTGACCTTAAAGGAGAAAAATGATGAAGAGCATGATGCAATTTTTCTATCGAAATAAGAAACTAAGTCTTTTAACAATCATAAGTCTTGCAATTCAAATTCTTGGAACACTGGCTGTCCCTTTTTTAATTGGCGAATTAATTGATACTGGAATTGCTTCTGGCGATCGAGAGTTGGTTGTTAAAATTGGGATACAAATGTTTGTAGTGGCGATGGTCGGAGGTGGTGCTGCTATCTACGGCAGCTATCTGTCAGCCAAACTTGCTGCTAAATATGGCTATGATATGCGACGTGACTTTTATAAAAAGGTTCAGTTGCTGTCAATTCAAGATGTCGAATCATTTGGAATTCCGAGTTTGTTAACTAGAATGACAAATGATGTGACAAATGTACAGCGCTCCTTGGTAATGGCCCTACAATTAATTTTGCCCGCGCCAATAATTTGTCTAGTTGCCGTCGCTATGACCTATGTGAACTCGCCGAAATTAGCTGTGATTCCTTTTGTATCGATCCTCTTATATTTAATCGTAGTAGTGATACTGTTAAAAAAAGGACTTCCGTTGTCAGTAACTATTCAGTTTCATCTAGATCGAATTGTGGTAAAAGTAAGAGAATTTTTTAATGGGATCAACATGATTCGTGCTTTTGATAATCAAGAGGAAGAAGAGCTGAAAACCAATCAACGCTTTAGTGAGTATGCTAACAGTATGAATCAGGTCAATAAAATTTTTGCTTATCTAACACCTGCCGCTTATTTGATAATGGGAGTGGTGTTTGCCTTAATTATCTGGGCGGGTGGTATTCTTGTGGGAATGAACGACATACAAATAGGGGTTGTAACAGCTGTTGTCGAATATTCTATGCAAACCCTAGCTTATTTGATTTTAGCGGCAATGGTGATTGTGACTTTGCCACGTTCTTTTGCTTCCTTGAAGCGGATTGAAGAGGTGTTAGAGAGGGTTCCTGAGATTGTCGATATGCCTGATCCGATGTCGGAGAGTGAAAAAAACAAGTTGATTTTTGCTAGCTTTAATCAGGTTCGTTTTGCTTACAATGGGTCGGAACCTGTGTTAGAGGGAATTAGTTTTGATATTTTGCGAGGAAAAACAACCGCGATAGTTGGTGGAACTGGCTCAGGTAAGAGTACTATTGCGAAGGTTTTGCTAAAGCTAACCACGATTAATAGTGGTGAAATTGTGATTGATGGTGTTATTTCGACGTTATTATCCCAGGAAACGTTACGAAATAAAATTAGTTATGTTCCTCAGAAAGCGTTCTTGTTTAATGGTACGATCGAAAGTAATTTGCGAATGGGGAATAGTGAAGCCACTGATGACGAATTAAAGCGAGCTGTCAAACTAGCACAAGCAGAGTCATTTATTGCGAATCAAGAGGGTGGTTATCAAGGGTTTGTTGCGCAAGGAGGAACAAATTTTTCTGGTGGTCAAAAACAACGATTAAGTATTGCGAGAGCATTGGTTAAGTCGGCTGAACTTTATATCTTCGATGACAGTTTCTCAGCACTTGATTATCAAACGGATGCTAAGTTGCGACAGGCTTTGCAGACAGAGATGAAAGAATCGACCTTCCTAATTGTTGCTCAAAGACTTAGTACGATCAAAGATGCAGATCACATCATTGTTTTAGATGAGGGCCGAATTGTTGGTCAGGGAACACACTTGAATCTATTAGAATCAAATAAAACGTATCAAGAATTTGCCTTGTCCCAAGGAATTGATTTGAAAGGGGGGCAATTATCAAATGAAATTCATGAATCAATCAACTAGTATCAGTCGTTTTTTAATGTTTATAAAACCAGAACGAGGCCATTTTCTATTATTGGGACTGTGTAGTTTAATCGGAAATGCCTTGGTGACTGCTATGCCGTTTGTGATGGGGATTGCAATTGATGAACTGTTGAGGGAAATAAACAAAAGTGAGACTATTGGGCTTTCGTTGTCGCAGTTGAATCAAATTCTGCTATTTCCTGTGGGTGTCATCTTAGTTTTAGCTAGTGTGAGTGCTGTATTTTCATATGTTCAAGAGCGGATGATGGCAACGTTAAGCGAGCAGGTTACATTGCGTTTGCGTAAAGAGATTTCTCAAAAATTTAAAGTATTACCTATGTCCTTTTTTGACACGCATCAGGTGGGAGATATTTTGAGTCGAACCACTAATGATATTAATCGAATCGCAGACGTATTGCTGACAGGAATTAATCAGCTGTTTTCTTCAATTGTGAACATTAGTTTAGGCATTATGATGCTTGTTTACATTGACCGTGGACTAACGAGAATTATCTTAATTTTGATTATAGGATCTAGTATTGTGACGACTTGGGTGGCAAGCAGAAACAAGAAGTTAGCAGATCGTAATCAAAGCGAGCTAGGGGGACTTAATAATCAAATAGAAGAGTTTTTTTCAGGGAATTTGGAGATTAAAACTTTTAATAAGCAGTTAGAGACAGCCAAAACAATTGATTATACGAATGCTAGACATGCTAAAGCCTTTCAAGATTCTCAATTTTTTGATTATGCAATCTATCCAGCGATACGTTTTCTTAACCAGTTAGCGTTTATTTTAAGTGCGATTATAGGAGCGGGGATGGTAATTCAAGGGGCGATGACGATTGGTATTATTCAAGCCTATCTACAATATGTCAATCAAATTTCTGAACCGATTACTAATTTCTCATACGTTATTAATGCTATTCAAGGAGCGATGGCTTCTCTTGATCGTGTATTAGGTATTTTAGATCAGCCAGAAGAATTGGCGGATGATAAGAACATTAAGTCAATTAAAAATTCAGAAGGGGAGATTGCTTTTAATCACGTAAAGTTTGGTTATACGACAGATGCTATGTTGATGGAAAATGTTAGCTTTGTTGCTCTTCCGTACAAAATGATTGCGATTGTTGGACCTACAGGTGCTGGAAAAACGACTTTAGTTAATTTATTGATGAGATTTTATGAGATTAATGGCGGGAGCATTACTTTTGATGGAACGGATATTACTGAGTTATCTCGCAAAGAACTGCGTTCAATGTTCGGAATGGTTCTTCAGAATACGTGGTTATTTGAAGGGACAGTTGCCGATAATATTGCATATGGAAAGAAAAATGCTAGTCGTCAAGAAGTTATTGATGCAGCTAAAGTAGCGCAGTGTCATCATTTTATTAAAACGTTGCCGAATGGGTATGATACCGTTATTTCAAGCGAAGGCGGAGCTCTTTCCCAAGGTCAGCAGCAGCTTTTAACTATAGCTAGAGTTATTTTAGCGAATCCACCTGTCGTTATTTTAGATGAAGCGACATCAAGTGTTGATACTCGAACCGAAGCTGAAATTCAAGAAGCGATGAGTGTTGTAACTGAAGGAAGAACTAGTTTCGTGATCGCCCACCGCTTATCGACGATTGAAAAGGCAGATTTGATACTGGTGATGGAGTTTGGAACTATTATAGAACAAGGGAACCATCAAGAGCTGTTGGCCAAAAAAGGGCTGTATGCTAAGCTACATCAAAGTCAATTTAAAGCGTAAGTTGGCCCTGTCAAGAGGTTAGATGAGGGTGGTGTAAACAAAATAATCTTATCAAAGTCCTTGACTAGTTTTTCATGTCTATCTAGTTGAGGACTTTGTTCTATTGTGACGCAAGAATTAGCTGAAGAAAAGTCCTTTTTTTGAAGTAATTTATGAGCTAAGACTTGTAATTAATCACATAATATTTTATAATTGGACTATACCAAATGACAGAATGGAGACGACAGACTGATGAATATTATTACAGTGAAAGATCAAGCGGAAGGCGGTAAAAAGGCCTTTGAACTCATCCGTAAAGGGATTGAAGATAGCAATGCAAAGGTTTTAGGGTTGGCAACAGGTAGCACACCTGTGACACTTTACGAAGAAATGGTTAAAAGTGGCTTAGATTTTAGCGAGTTAATTGCGATTAATTTAGATGAATATGTTGGATTGAAAGGGAGCGATAGCCAAAGTTATCGTACATTCATGAATGAGCATTTATTTAATGCAAAACCTTTCAAAGAATCCTATGTGCCAGATGGCATGGCGACAGATGCAGAGGCTGAATGTTCTCGCTATGATGCCATTATTGCTAATAACCCTATTGATATTCAAGTGTTAGGAATAGGTACAAACGGCCATATTGGATTTAATGAGCCGGGAACGTCTTTTGATTCAACTACTCGTAAAGTCGACTTGGTAGAATCAACAATTGAGTCTAATAAGCGTTTCTTTGAGAAAAAAGAAGATGTACCAACACAAGCCTATTCAATGGGAATTGGCTCAATTTTAAAAGCTAAAGAAATCATTTTAATTGCTTATGGCGAAGCAAAAGCTGATGCACTTAAAGGCATGATTGAAGGAGCTAAAACAGAAGACTGTCCAGCTAGTGCGTTGCAAGATCATTCTAATTTGTATGTCATTGCAGATGAAGCTGCGTTATCAAAATTAACTAAATAGTTTAGAGACTCCTCATCCCGTTTTATAAGGATGAGGAGTTTTTTTGTTCGGTATGATGCTTGAATTGTTAGTGAAATTATCGTATAATAAATTTACTAAATATTTTACTAGGAGGTTTACTCGATGCTAGAAAGATTAGAAATCGCATTTAAAGAGACATTTGGTGTAGAAAGTGAAGGAGCTTTTTTTGCTCCGGGGCGAATTAATTTAATTGGTGAGCATACAGATTACAATGGGGGCAATGTTTTTCCGTGTTCGATCTCTATGGGAACTTATGGAATCGCTCGCAAACGTGGGGATCGTTTGGTAAGAGTATTTTCTGAAAACTTGCCAGAAAAGGGGATTATTGAGTTTAGTTTGGATGATTTATCTTATGACAAAGAGGATAACTGGGCTAACTATCCCAAAGGCATGGTTAAGTATATGAAAGAAGCTGGTCATCCCGTTGAATGTGGTGTGGAGATTTATTTTTATGGGACTATTCCAAATGGTGCAGGACTGTCATCCTCAGCATCGATTGAACTCCTGACAGGTGTGATTATCCGTGATTTAATGACACTTGAGATCGAGATGCTAGAATTAGTGTTACTTGGGAAAAAAGTAGAAAATGAGTTTATTGGTGTTAATTCAGGAATTATGGACCAGTTTGCAATTGGTATGGGACAAAAAGACATGGCTATATTGCTTGACACTAACACTTTAGACTATGAAATGGTACCTGTTAAATTGGGTGACTACGACATTGTCATTATGAATACTAATAAACGAAGGGAGTTAGCTGATTCTAAGTATAATGAACGTCGTAGTGAGTGTGAAGAGGCTTTGGCACGGTTACAAAAAGGGCTAGATATTAAGAGCTTGGGAGAATTGGATAATTCGACATTTGAAGCGAATGTCGGGTTGATTGATGATGAAAGATTAATTAAGCGAGCGCGGCATGCCGTTACTGAAAATCAACGAACATTGAAGGCTAAAGCAGCTTTAGAAGCTAACCGTTTAGAAGAATTTGGCTTACTTTTGAATGCTTCTCATGAATCGCTGGCGCATGATTATGAAGTAACAGGAGTTGAGTTGGATACCTTAGTTTATGCTGCACAAAAACAACCAGGAGTTCTCGGGGCACGGATGACAGGTGCTGGTTTTGGTGGATGTTGTATCGCGTTGGTTAAACGAGATCAATTAGAGAATTTTATCAGTGTTGTTGGAGATATATATGCAGAGGCGATTGGCTATCAAGCCGATTTTTATCAAGCGTCTATTCATGAGGGGGCTGGAAAACTAGCATAGTTATTTTAAACGAAATTTGGTAAAATAGACAAGACGTCTTGACGTGTTAAAATGACTAATAGAAAGTGGGAGACACATGACAATTTTAGTATTAGGTGGAGCGGGCTATATCGGCTCACATGCAGTAGATCAATTAATCGCAAAGGACTATGATGTTGCGGTTGTCGATAATTTATTGACAGGACACAAGGCGGCGATTCACCCGCAGGCACGATTTTATGAAGGTGATATTAGAGATAAAGATTTTATGCAGGATGTTTTTAAGAAAGAAAAAATTGATGGTGTCATTCATTTTGCGGCTAGTTCACTTGTTGGCGAATCAGTCGAGAATCCACTAAAATATTTTAATAATAATGTTTATGGGACGCAGATTTTATTAGAAGTCATGAAAGAATTTGGTGTGAAGTCGATAGTCTTTTCTTCATCAGCTGCGACTTATGGTGAAACGAAAGAAAATCCAATTCGTGAAACAACGCCAACTAATCCAGAGAGTCCGTATGGTGAAACAAAGTTAATGATGGAAAAAATGATGAAGTGGACAGATCAAGCATACGGCATCAAGTATGTAGCATTACGTTATTTCAATGTAGCAGGGGCAAAACTTGACGGCAGTATCGGAGAAGATCATGATCCTGAAACTCATTTAGTGCCAATTATTTTACAAACGGCTTTGGGACAACGTAAAGAAATCACGGTATTTGGTGAGGACTATGATACACCAGATGGTACTAATATTCGTGATTATGTGCATGTCGTAGACTTGTGTCAGGCACATATTTTGGCTCTTGAGTATTTAGCTAAAGAACAGACAAGTAACGTTTTTAACTTAGGAAGTAGTGAAGGTTTTTCTGTAAAACAGATGATTGAAGCTGCACGTAAAGTAACAGGAAAAGAAATTCCTGCGACAATAGGACCTCGTCGTGGAGGGGATCCAGCAAGCTTGGTTGCTTCGCCACAAAAAGCCTATGAGATTCTTGGCTGGCAACCGCAGTATACTAATGTTGAGACTATTTTTGAATCTGCTTGGAATTGGCATCAAGCTCATCCTGCAGGGTATGATGATTAGAGAGGGGAAAAGAGTGTGTCAGTTAGTCAATTAGTCGAAGAGTATACTACTCTGGCAATTCGTTCGGGTGGTTGGATGGAGATGGATCGTCTTTATTTGCAAAATCGTCTGTTGAGCTTAGTGGGCGAAAGTGACTTTATGGAAGTTGAAAAAGTGGAGCCTCGCCCAGCCTTGGAGCTACTTGAAGCTTTAGTTGAGGTAGGGGTGAACAATCAGGTCACGGGTGATTCGCTAGCTGAGAAAGAGATATTAGAGAGTAAGATTGGCGATTTATTGACGCCGCCACCATCCGTGATTAATGCGTTATTCGCCGAGCGGTATGAGAAAGACCCTGTAGATGCGACTAATTATTTTTTTGATATTAGTCGACAAAATAATTACATTAAAACTAAATCAATTGCTCAAAATATCCTATTTCCAGTGGCAACAGACTATGGTGAATTAGAGATTACGATTAATTTATCAAAGCCAGAAAAAGATCCAAAACAGATTGCTTTGGAAAAAGCTGCACCACCAGCTAATTATCCTAAGTGTTTGCTATGTGTGGAAAATGAGGGCTATGAAGGCCGATTAACTTATCCAGCGAGAACGAATCATCGCTTGATTCGGATGAATCTAGAAGGAGAGAGCTGGGCGATGCAGTATTCACCTTATGCTTATTATAATGAACATAGTATCTTTCTAGCGGAAGAGCACCGGCCGATGGTTATCAGTCAGGAGACCTTTAAGCGTTTATTGATGATTGTTGAGATTTTTCCTCATTATTTTGTGGGATCTAATGCTGATTTGCCAATAGTGGGTGGGTCGATTCTATCCCATGATCATTATCAAGGAGGACGCCACACTTTTGCAATGGCAAAGGCGCTGATAGAAACGCCATTGAACTTGCCTCTTTTTAAAGAAGTTAGTGGTGGTATTGTTAAATGGCCAATGTCAGTTATTCGCTTGCAAAGTCAACATAAACAGCAACTAATACAGGCTTCACATTATATCTTAGAGCAGTGGAAAACTTATTCAGACGAGTCTCTTGAAATCAGAGCTTTTTCTGATGATGGGACTCCTCATCATACGATTACTCCGATTGCCCGTCGAGTGGGTGACTTGTTTGAAATGGATTTAGTTTTACGAGATAATAATGTATCTAAGGAGCATCCAGATGGGATTTTTCATCCGCATCAGGAGGTTCAACATATTAAAAAAGAGAATATTGGCTTAATTGAGGTGATGGGACTAGCTGTCTTGCCACCGCGACTAAAAGATGAATTGCTTGAAGTGGAACGTTATTTATTGGATGACGACAATCAGATTGCAGACTATCATGTGTCTTGGGCAAAGGAGTTGAAAAGTCGGTTAACTATTTCAGAAGAAACAGTTCATGAACAGGTTCAACAGGAGGTTGGTTTGATTTTTGCTCAAGTGTTAGCGGATGCCGGTGTCTTTAAGCGTGATGAGGCTGGGCAGGCAGGATTCCGTCAATTTATAGATACTTTGTAACGAGGGATGGAGCCCAGAAAGGGTGAGTAAGATAGCGACGATAAAAGATATAGCGGAGCGAGCCAAAGTCTCACCTGCGACCGTGTCTCGCGTTTTAAATTACGATAGCGAGCTGTCAGTTAGTGATGAGACTAAAAAGCGAATTTTTGAAGCAGCAGAGGCGTTAAATTATACGAAACATATCCGTCAACCTAAGTTAAGTACAGGGAAATTGGCGTTAGTTCAGTGGTATGACGAGCAGGAAGAGCTGGAGGATTTGTACTATTTGGCAATTCGTCTGGGAATTGAAAAAAAAGCAGAAGAGCTTGGCGTGGAAATCGTTAAGGTGATGATGGAGGATTTATCTGAGCTACAAGAAGCGGATGGCCTATTGGCCCTTGGCAAGTTTTCTTCTAAAGAAGTAGCCTTGTTTAGTAGGCAGACAGAAAATCTTTTATTCGTAGATTTTGATGCGATGGAATTCGGGTGTGATTCGTTAGTCGTCGATTTTAATCAAGGGGTAACGGCAGCTCTTAACTTGTTTTTAAGTCATGGGCACCGAGAAATTGGTATTTTAGCTGGAGTTGAGCAGACAAAATCAGATCAAGAAACTATTCTCGACAAACGGCTGACTTATTTTCGCGAAAAGTTGTTACAAGAAGGGCTTTATCGAGCTGATTTTGTGTGGGAAAGTGATTTTTCAGTTGAAGGAGGCTTCAAAAAAATGCAGGAGCTATTACAGACAACTGACTCAATACCGACAGCACTGTTTGTTTCAAATGATGCTATGGCTATTGGAGTGATTCGGGCCTTACAAGCGGTTGGAAAACGAGTGCCAGAGGATATTAGCATTATTGGTTTTAATGATATTAGCGTTGCGAAGTACCTATCCCCGGCTTTAACAACTGTCAAGGTCTACACGGAGTGGATGGGCGAACTAGCAGTTCAAACAATGCTGGCTTCCATTAAACAAGAAGCGCCTGTTCCTAAGAAAATAACGATTGCTCCAGAATTAGTTGAGCGGCAATCAGTGAAACATCTATAGCTGTCTGGCAAAATAGATGTTTCGTATAAAGACATGAAATCAGGAAAGGAGGGACTTTTTGTTCCTCTTTTTCTTTTTTATTAGGTTTGATAGGGCTACAAGAAAATAGGTCGTAGTTCATATTCAGTCTAGAGATTGATGTTAATTAAACGAGCGTTTGCTATTATTTAATTAGAAGAATAAAACAAGAAGACGGAGGAATAGTAGTGAAAAAATATTTGGGTATCTTAGTTATTTTGTTAGTGGTAATGGTAGGATGTGGGAAAAAAGAGCTGACAGCATCTGATTTTTCGGAAGTTAAAGTTGGTATGAGTCAAAAAGAAGTGAAAAAGGTATTAGGAAAGCCGACTGAAATTGAGAAAGACTTAGATAGTGAGCGACTGACAAAGAATCTCGCACCATTCAAAGAAGATATTTTACAGGCTGCTGATACGCTAACAAAAAGTGATGAATTAGTAAAACAGTTGAACCAAACCTTGACGAAAATCGCTGATGGAGCTGAAGTGGTTTATTATAATTACGACTATCCCTCAACAAAAGAAAAAGGCGAAGAAACATCTACCTCAATTATTTTTTGTGATGGTAAGGTTACGGCTATTATGGTAGAAGAAAATCTCCTACAGGCTTATGATATAGATTAAAAAATTGGTTTAGTCATGCTTTAAATAAATAGAATAAAAATTAAGGAGTCATTGTCACGTATTAGTGGGCAATGGCTTTTTACTGTTTGTTTAAAATATGATACAATGAGCAAGATTAACAGTGAAGGAATGGGATAAATGAAAGTATTAGCGATTGATACCTCTAATCAAGCATTAGCTGTCGCAATTTGTGAAAATAATCAAGTTATTGGCCAGTATTTAGGAACGACGAATCGAAATCATAGTCTAGTTTTGATGCCGGCGATTGACTTTTTGATGAAAGAAAATAATATTAAGCCTGATCAATTAGATCGAATAATAGTAGCTGAGGGGCCAGGGTCATATACCGGATTAAGGATTGGCGTGACAACGGCTAAAACCTTGGCTTGGACTCTAGGAATTGAACTAGTTGGCGTTTCTAGCTTAGCGGTTATTGCAGCAAATTCAGTAGATTTTGCAGGCTATCTTGTACCACTATTTAATGCCCGTCGCCAGAATGTTTATACTGGCGTTTATCAATGGCAGAATGGTCAACTCGTCTCGGTTATTCCAGATCAACATGTGGAATTAGAGAAGTGGTTGATTGGCTTACAGGAACTAAATGGTGATTTACGATTTGTCGGAGCGGATGTCTCTATCTTTAAAGAGAACATTTTAGCAGCTTTTCCGTCTAGTATTCTAGAAGAGCCTTTAATTAATGAAGTTAGTGCCGTTAGTTTGGCCCGAATTGGTTCACTTAAAGAACCCATAGAAGCGATCGAATCTTTTGTGCCAACATATTTAAAGCTAGTGGAAGCAGAAGAAAATTGGCTCGCGAATCATGATGAACAGAGGGAAAGTTATGTCGAAAAAATCTAACTTTTTTGATAAGGTTCGGGTCTTATTTACGAAGCAAATTGTTTACTTATCTAAAGAAGTGACTATTAAGGCAGAGCCTTATTTGATTAGAGAGGTCAAGTATACCGATATCCGGCATTTGATTGCAATTGAAAAGGAAGTCTATGAAGGTGAAGTTCCTTGGGGGAAAACAGCTTTTTTATCGGAATTGAATGGGCCGCAACCTGTGCTTTATTTAGTAGTGGAGTACGATCAAGAGATTGTAGCTTTTGTTGGGACGCGCTTTGATAATGAAGATGGGCATATCACTAATATTGCGGTTACTAAAGCATTTCAAGGCCGAGGTTTAGGGGCGGCTTTACTAACTGAGGTTAAGGAAACAGCTGTGAAAAGTGGTTATGAATCACTTTCTTTAGAAGTCAGAGTTAGTAATATGGATGCTCAACGGCTGTATCGAAAATTTGGCTTTGTTTCTCGTTCTGTTAAAAAGCGATATTATCATAGCAATAATGAAGATGCACTCGATATGTGCTATTTATTTGAGGATCAGCAGTGATGAGGCATAAAGATGAGTATAACGAAGAAGCGTTAGCAAAGCAGTTGTGGGGAGTTAGTCAGGAAGCTTTCGATCATGGATCACCTTGGCAAGTTTCGCAGTTTTTGGCAGATATTATTAATCAATCAAGTCATTATTTATTACTCGAAAAAAATGGTCAAGTGATTGGTTATGTCATGTTTCATTTAGTTTTGGATGAAGCTGAAGTGATCAACATTGCGGTTTTACCGGCTTATAAAAGACAAGGTTTAGCTAAAAAATTGTTAGGAGCTGGATTGAAGGAACTCGCTGAATTAGGAATTAGAACAGTGTTTTTAGAAGTTAGGGAAACAAACTACCCAGCCTTAGGTGTCTATTTAAATCTTGGATTTGAAGAAATTGGTCGGCGTAAGGGATACTATCATCGGCCAAAAGAAGATGGTTTAGTTATGTGCTGGAAAATACCGGATTAATGGGTAAAAGAATAGGGAGTTTAGTGATGAGTATTTTAAAAAAGGAACGGCAATTAATTTTAGCTATTGAAAGCAGTTGTGATGAGACAAGTGTTGCTGTGATTGAAGATGGTGACAAAATCTTATCTAATATTGTGGCTTCACAGATATTAAGTCATAAGCGGTTTGGTGGAGTGGTGCCAGAAGTTGCTAGTCGCCATCATGTTGAACAAATAACTTTGTGTATGGAAGAGGCGTTACTAGAGGCAGGTGTTAACACGAGTCAACTGAGTGCTGTGGCGGTTACTGAAGGACCAGGACTTGTTGGGGCCTTATTGATTGGAATTACTGCCGCTAAGGCCTATGCGTGGGCCAATAATTTGCCATTAATTCCAGTTAATCACATGGCAGGCCACATTTATGCAGCTAGTTTTGTCAAGTCGCTGCAATTCCCGTTAATGGCTCTGCTAGTGAGTGGCGGTCATACTGAGCTTGTCTATATGAAAGAACATGGTTCTTTTGAGATTATCGGAGAAACTCGTGATGATGCGGCTGGTGAGGCCTACGATAAAGTTGGACGTGTGCTTGGTTTAGCTTATCCCAGTGGAAAAGAGCTTGATGAGCTGGCTCATTTAGGAGAAGATACCTTTAATTTTCCGAGAGCGATGATTCGTGAGGAAAACTTTGATTTTAGTTTCAGTGGATTAAAAAGTGCCTTTATCAATCGGGTTCATAATGGGACCCAAAAAGGCGAGGAATTGAATCGACTTGATTTAGCGGCTAGTTTTCAAGCCAGTGTTGTAGAGGTGTTGGTAACAAAAACAATTCGGGCGTGTCAGCAATATGAGGTGAAACAATTAATACTGGCAGGTGGGGTAGCTGCTAATCAAGGGTTGCGAGCTGCCATGACAGAAGCGGTTACTGATCAGTTAACAGATGTTGAGTTAATTGTGCCTCCAATTCGTTTATGTGGAGATAATGCGGCGATGATAGGAGCAGCAGCCTTTGTTGCTGCTGAAAAAGGAGAGTTGGCGGATTTGTCTTTAAATGCTGATCCTAGCTTGATTTTGGAGTAGTAGCGAATTTTGGATAGTTATTTGAAAATATATGTAAAAGACTTGCTAAGTTATACTGTTAAAGGTTCTGTAATTAAGCAGAGCTAACTAAACTCACATCTTAAGGGATGCGTGGAGCGGTGCTCTAGTTGACTAGAGTTCTTCACACAGTAGAACTTAAGAGAGGAAAATACAAACCAAATTGGAGGAAACACAACATGGCAGTAATCTCAA
>NZ_JCAQHY010000106.1:0-12773 GCF_059621045.1 Vagococcus sp. WN80Y | reverse complement strand
TGTTTTGTCACTTTTATTTTAGCAAAGGTGTTCTTATTTTTGTACAAAAAAATAATCCAGATGCCAATCAATTTGACTGATATCTGGATTTTTCATTGGGACTTACGTCCCAAACTCTTTTACTCTTTTAAGTTAATTAATTTTCGCATCTCTTTGCCGATTAATTCAATCGTGTAGAGAGCGGGAAGTTGGGAAGTAATATTGGCATCTTGATAATGCTCTTTGTTGATGTAGTAAGGGATATTGGCATCTGAAAGCTTGGCAATCGTTGATTTTGCACTGTTTGTAATGGAGACAATTTTTGCGTTATGAAGTTTCAATTGATGAATATTTTTAATGATCTCTTTGTTTTCACCATCGACAGACACAATAAACAGGCAAAGCTTCTTGGAAACTTGATCTGATAGATAGTATAAAGGGTGATTGGCTAAGTCATCAATGTGAATGGACATCAAGAAAAGTGATGAAAAATAAAGTGAGCCGTACTGAGCCATTATTTTAGAAGCTCCCATACCAACAAAAATCGTTAATTCGGTGTCCTCTAATATCTGACAAACCTTATGGAGAGCCGCTTGAAATTCTGGTTGAGCCGTTCGAGTTAAAAAGTCTATATAAGTGGTTTCATCCGTATGGTCAATATGAGTGAGCTGTTGGTCTTTACGAAAGAGCTGTAGTTTAATCCGAAATTCAGAAAATCCCTGACAATTAAATTTACGACAGAAGCGTAAGATAGTGGTTGTACTATAGTGAACCTCATCAGCCAAATCTCTGATGCGCATATAAATAACTTTGTCGATATTGCTGGTAATATAGTTGTAAATGACCATTTCGGTTTCATTTAAATCAACCATTTCCTCTAAAAATAACATCTGATAGCCTCCATCAAAAGTGTTGTTTCGGTTATTTTATTCTTATAAAGTTTAACATGTAACAGGTTGTTACGCAAAAATAACGGGGCAATTTTGGGATTCAATTATTGAGCTAACTATGGTAGTCTAAAAGATAAGTAAATAAGAGATATTAGTATAAAGATTAAATAAGGAGTTTATAATGAAAAAACTAGGGATATTGGTCATTAGCTTTGTTTCGGTTATCGTGTTATTAATGGGGTGTGACGCAAGAACTGATAAACAGACAAAGCCGACAGTCACGACTGAAGCTGAGACGAATGAACTATTTATCAAAAAAATGGTAAGGACTGCCCATAAAAAATATCCAAATGCCTTAATAAACTACATCAGTGTGCAGGATGGGAAAACGGGGAACTGGCGTGGACAGATTAATCTAGCTGACTATGATGAGTTGACTCATGTGATTCTCTATTTTCCACATTCAGGCAATGAAATAAGAAAGAAAACCAACCCTTGGGATCAGTCTGATAGTGAGTTGGCCGAAGAAATTGGGGAGTTGAAAGAACGTCATCAACAGACTGGACTCTCACAAGAGCGGATTGTTCCAACTGATTATTATCGTAAAGAAATTCAAAAAGTACTGACGTTGAATGAGTTAGAACCGGCTAAGTCTTTGGAAATTGAGTTTTCATATAGTTTAGTGGACGAAGGTGTAAACGTACAATGTAGTTTTCAAGTGAAGATTGCCAAAAAGAAGCATGTCTTTGTGATGATGTTTGAGGACAAAGACTTAACAAATGTGATTTGCCAGACCTTAAAACTAAAGCCCGTTGAAGGGGTCGAGGTTTATGATGAGACTGATTAATTGCTAAGGAGTGCCAGAGATAAAGAGAGTGGTTTAGGTGAAGTAGTTAGTTGATTTTTGCACAACTATCTTAGGTTGGTTGTCTGAATCCTTAGTCTGATAGCATTTTCAAACGTGAATTGAGTCAATGAGTTCTGATTTGTGCAATGTTTGAACTAGTAAAAAAACCACTGGATTAGGTGTTATAATAGGGAGATAGCTTCTAGCTTTTACTGATAAGAGCTTAGTTGACTCATGGTGAGAATAGGCGTTATATAACGTAAATAACGGTAAAAAAACAGGGGTGCGTGATGATTTCACGCATTGCCGACGTTGTTCTTTTAAATCGAATAAGTAAGTCGTTTCAGTGTTATAAAATGCATGATACTATCACGCATGATTTGTGGTTTCTCCTTTTCAAAGATAATATCGGTTGATATTTTTTTCGTCTGTAAATACAGGAATATCAGTGACGGCAACACTAATTGGATAACAAATTGATCGGTGAAAAAACAGGGGTGCGTGATGGTTTCACGCATTGCCGACGTTGTTCTTTTAAATCGAATAAGTAAGTCGTTTCAGTGTGATAAAATGCGTGATAGTATCACGCACGATTTGTGGTTTCTCTTTTTCAAAGATAACAGTAAGTATGGCTTGAACAATCAGTATTTTGCTAGTTAATCTAGATTAAGAAGGCTACTAGTCTGGCAATAGTTGAAGGGAAATATAAATAAACGCGTTTTTATTGCGTTTACTCATTGACAAGTGTGGAATTATTGCATACAATTACATCTAATAACCAACAAAAGTCTTGATAAGAACTAGTAAGATACAGCTGTTAAACAGAAAGTTGCCGGTAGCTGAGAGGCGCGCAAACAGTTTTGTCTGAATTCCTCTTTGAACTTCGCACCGAATTAAGTAGGCTGCGACGGGAACAGCGCAGCCGTTATCATGCCAAGGTATCAACAGGTACCTATTAAGGTAGTTAATGGGAGTTAACTATAAACTAAGGTGGTAACACGGATCATACGGTCTCGTCCTTTTCATTGATGAAAAGTGCGAGGCCTTTTTTATTTTCTTTAAAAATGTATCAGCAGACTGAATGAGGGCTATCAGAAGACAGAAATTGAGTGGTTATAGATGAAAAATGAAGGGAAGTTAGACGTATGGGATTTAAACAATTAAGTAAGCCAATTGATTTTGAAGGAATTAATTCTTTATCAAAATTAACATCGGAACAAGAAGCAAAGAAGGCAATTAGAGATGAGGAATTGAAACATATTATTGAGGGCAAGGATCAGCGGATTTTATTAGTGATTGGCCCGTGTTCTGCTCATGAGGAAGAAGCAGTGATGGAGTATGTTCATCGTCTGGCAAAATTGCAAGAAAAAGTTGCTGACAAGGTGTTTATGGTGCCTCGTGTCTATACCAATAAGCCACGAACGAATGGTGATGGCTATAAAGGATTGCTACATCAACCAAATCCAGAGGGCGAAAGTAATTTGATTAAAGGGATTGCGGCGGTTCGGAGTCTACATAATCGAGTAATTAGTGAGACAGGGCTAACGACTGCTGATGAGATGTTGTATCCTGAAAATCTGGAGTTTGTGAATGACCTTGTGAGTTATATTGCAGTAGGCGCGCGTTCAGTGGAGGATCAACAGCATCGGTTTGTAGCCAGTGGCATTGATCAACCGACAGGAATGAAAAATCCGACGAGTGGCAATTTGAAGGTGCTATTTAATTCGCTATACGCAGCGCAGCAAAAGCAAGAATTTATTTTTAATGGGATAGAGGTTGAATCAAGCTCAAATCCGTTGGCTCATGCTGTATTACGGGGTGGCTTAAATGAGTTCGGCGAAATTATTCCCAATTATCACTATGAAGATTTACTGAAGGTGGTTAACTTTTATAAGGATGGCAACTTTAAAAATCCCTTTATTATGGTTGATACGAATCATGATAATTCTGGAAAACAGCACCAAGAGCAAATTCGGATTGTCAAAGAAACCTTGGAAAATCGTCGTTGGAATACGGATATGAAGACGTGGGTTCGTGGGTTTATGATTGAAAGCTTCTTGGAAGGCGGTCGTCAAGAAGCAGATGGTCAAGTCTTTGGTCAGTCAATTACCGATCCTTGTTTGAGTTGGGAAGATACAGAAGCGCTAGTGATGTATATCGCTGAAAATAGTTAGATAATGTGAGTGGTTATAATTGTAAGAAAAAACAAAAAGCTGTGCCAAGATTTCCCTTAGTAAGGGCATCTTGGCACAGTTTCTTTGTGAAAAAATACTTTGATTATCAAAGTATTAGGCTAAAAAAAACAATGATTAAGATAAATGAGTGCCTTTGTCAACATAAATTAAGTCGCCAGTCAGACCAGTAGATAAATCACTCATTAGGAAGGCAACAGTATTGCCGACTTCTTCTGTCGTGACTTGTTTGTTGGCTGGTGTTCTTTCAGCTGCTTCGTCAAGTAAATCTCTAAAGCCTTTGATCCCTGATGAAGCCAATGTTTTGATCGCACCTGATGATACGGCATTCACACGAATATCTTGTTGAGCTAGGTCAACTGCCAAGTAACGAACGGCTGCCTCTAATGATGCTTTTGCTAATCCCATGATATTGTAGTTATTAACAGCACGGCTTGATCCGATGTAAGTAAGAGTCGTGATACTGCCACCTTCGTTCATGTATTTGCGTGCTTCACGAGCAACGGCAATTAATGAAAATGAGCTAACATCATGAGCGATTTTGAAGCTATCTCTTGGGGCTTCAGTAATCTCACCTTCAAGGGCTTCTTTTGGTGCAAAGGCAATTGAATGAACAACGCCATCGATATTGCCAACTTTTTCGTGAATATTGGCAAAGGTAGTTGCCACTTCTTCATCGTTTGAGACATCACATTGAACCGTTAATTCAGATGGATCAATTAGCTTGTCTAGTTGTTTTTTGACACGATCATTTTGATAGGTGTAAATAATTTCTGCGCCACATTTTTTCATAGCAGTCGCACAACCCCAAGCAATGCTGGCTTTGTTTACAACGCCCATCAAGACGATTTTTTTTCCTTTTAGTAATGTTTCCACGTTTATCACGCTCCTTATATGTAAAGCTAATTTCTATTATACCTTGTGAAAGCTGATTTTAGAAGAAGAAGGCACAAAATCAACGAAAAAAGATGTGAAAAGGTTACTTTCACAAGGGAATTATTTAGGGTGTATAGCTTCAAAAATTAATAGGTTAAGTCTTGTTGGGATAGACGTTAAGAACTGACTTTATAGTGACTCTAAACGTGAAAAAACTAACCAATTGGTTAGTTAGTGGGGTCTGTAAAAATGGTTGAAAGAAAGAATTTATTAACAAGAAAAGCCAATCCGTATGAGATAAGTAAAATGGCCAAGCTTAGTAGAATAGACACGGTTAGTGAAGATGACGCAAAGAAAAGAGTTTCGACTAATTTACTTGCAATGTCGGAGCCAATAAAGCCAGAGATAAAATAATTATAGCTAATAATAATCAACAAAGAGTAGATAAAGACAAATAGCAAAACGACTACTATAGATAATTTCATTATTTTTTTCAAGATAAAATCTCCTTAACTATTTTTGTTTAATAATATACTATTAATGAAAATAAGTCCATGATTTTATGGTGAGGTTAAATAACTATTACTTAGAGAGAGGTGAGGCTAGATGAATTCATATCAAAAAATGCAAAAATAATTGTAAATAGAGATTAGCATCTTACTTCCTTTGTTCATATAATAAATATACAAGGATGGCTCATTTTCAGTAAACGGAGAGGAGGATTTGTTCAAAGGAGAGTCGTTAATAATGAAAGCATTGAAGCTATTGATTAGAAACGATGTAAAAATTAGTTATAGGGAAATTTGATTAAAGTATGCTTAGTTCAGAAACTAGAATTATTATAATGAATAAATGGTAATTAATGGTTGAACTGGGTCGTTTTAGGATGGGAGAGAAGAGATGAGAGTAGGAATTATTAGAAGTGAAAACGATATTCAGCGAATAGAATATCTTGGAGAATGCGAAGGTATTGTTATTTTAACAGACGATATTGTGAAAGGAGGCAGGTTGAACGAGGGAGTAGAGGATACTTTTGACACTACAACGGAATATGAGTACCTTAATGATCTGTACCAGCTATCTTTATCTGATGATGAGGTGAAGGGTGAGCAAACCTTTATTTCGATGGTTGACTTAAAAAGTAAAACAGTTCCTGTCGGTAGACCTGCAATTGAGCAAAGTTTAAAGGAGCGCATCTATCACCTGTATCAGGTTGAGAAAAAAACTATTCGCACTATTGCTGAGCTATGCCAAGTTTCTGTCGGTACGGCTCATAAATATGCAAAACTATAAATGAAATTTAATAATGATTTAATAGTGGAAAGGCTTATGTCAAAGAAGACAGGCCTTTTTGTCAACTAACTTAATAAAAAAAAGTTTTTTTGATTGATAAGCGGTTACTGTGTTAAAATAAACTATATGTATAGTGTTAATAATCATTATTTTCATTATTGACTATATTTTTTTGCTGAAATGTACATAAAGTTATGTTTGTGAACGGATAGGTATGAAAATTTCCAAATGGTTAATATACAACTCTTTTGATTGGGTAGTTATTTTATGCTGTTAAGTTTGTTTCTAAGAGTATTTCAATATCTTTTATATATTCTAGGTCAAATCCACCCCCTTTAATGAGTGCTTTTCTAAGATCTGGACTAGCTATGTATAGCTAGTCCTCATTTGCAAAAGTTATCCCAAGGCATAGAAAGCAAGTGAGTGTTATACCCATGTAAAGGCTAATGATTTTTTTCAAAAATTTTTCCTAAATGTTTTGATTACTACAAGTTTTTTCAGCCTAAAGAATTAATAAAACAATGTTGTTTTGAAAGGGATGTTTAAAAGGAAGTTCAATTTATGGGAAAGAATGATTTGAATATAGTTTAGGGAGAAAAACTAGTGAGAAATATTTTTATATAGAAATAGTAAAATTAGACAAACAAGTCGCTGAGTTATAAAAGGTAAACTTGTTATGAAGATTGGAGATAGTGACTAGGTGATAAATAGCGTAACTAAATCAGTAATAAGTGCGAATGTTAATTGGTGAAGCACAAGTAATGTGACAGATGTGATTATGTGGTAGCTTTAATAAGCATTATATTCTGTATAAAAAAGGTAATTAAAAAGTAAGGAGTGGTGTATATGAAAAAGTGGAGAGTATTAGGGTTAGCTGTCATTTCATTAATGATAGGAGGTATGGGAAATACTAGTAAGGCGGCGACAAACTATCCAAATGATTTGAATAAAACAAAGGATCAATTAGCTGAAGAAGAGGCGTTTGTTGATAATTATACAAAAACCGCACCTGAATTAATTGTAGCAGATGATGAGGTTCTGCCAGAAATTGGGATAAAGCCGATGAAAAGAACGCTATCTGATTTTCCAACAGTGAGTGACCAACGTCAGATGTGGGCCTGGCCTGTAAAAGATCAAGGGAGTCGTAATATTTGTTGGTCATATGCGACCTCTGCATTAGTTGAGGCGTATTCGCATACTCAGTTGGGCGAAGAGTACACATTGTCTGAGGATTATCTTGATTTTTTGATGGCCGACAACGCGTTAGGTGAAGGGGTCACCAATCCCTATCAATTACCTACTTATAGTAGACGAGTCAATACTGGCGGTGATAGTTCTCGTGTTTTTTATAATTTTACAAACAAACGAGGACCAGTTTTAGATAAGAACTTTTCGCGTAGCAATCGTGATTATGTGACTGAAAGTGAACTGGCACAGCCGGCAGAGCTATGGGTTCAAGATGGTGTATACATTCCTGTTGTTACGAACATAAAAGAGAAGGCCCAAAAAGATAATCGAATTTTAGCGCTTAAGGAGGCGATTACCAAGTACGGGGCTGCCAGTTTTCTTTTATCATCTAGCTATATTAATTCCGTTAATGCGACGATCTTCACTCCATCAACAGATGCGTATCATAATCATGAGGTCGTGTTGACTGGTTGGGATGATTCATATAGTAAAGATAATTTTAGTGAACGGGCAGGAGAAAAGCCGACGAGAGATGGCGCATTTATTGTTAGAAATAGTTGGGGAAGCACTAGAGGAGATAAAGGGTATTATTATGTCTCTTACGATGACCGTAATCTATTGATGGAACGATCGCTTTCGGTGCATAAAGCTAAAAAAGCAGATCCGCAAAAAGTGGATTATGTTCCTGCTGTAGTAACAGATAGCGATACAATTTATGGTAGTACATCAGGCTTCATTTCAGAGGACGTGTCAGTATACCCTTATGTCATGAATAGCATTTTTCAACTAGATGGAGAAGTGAATCAGGAAATCACCTCCATTAGTTACCGTTTTCCATGGCTATCTTATAACCATGAGCAGACACTTGCTGAGGATCAATTGATTTCATACGAAGTCTTTGTGGGTCCTAATGGTGAGACTCCAAAAGAGTTAAACAAAATGACACTAGTTGACAAAGGAGCCTTCTCAACAATTAGACAAACAAATAATGGGTTTGTTGAGTTTTCACTTGAAAAACCACTTGTGATTACTAATCAGTTTTCAGTTGCAATTAAACTGAAGCATCAGACTGAATCTACTAGACTTATGCATAAATCTATTGATGGTTATGTCCCTGGGACGAATCTTAAAACAATTAAATCGCAGATATATAGAGGCAAAACGCTACAAACTATTGATGAAATCTCTACACTACCAATTAAAGTTGAAACGAGAAAAAAGGGAAGTGTAGGAGTTTCTGCTACGTCACTAACTCTTAATCATAAGCAGTTAACATTAGGGAAGAATAGTCAAGAGAAGTTGACTGCAACGGTCCTACCAGAGACAGCCTTCAATCAAAGTATTAAGTGGATAAGTGATGATCCATCTGTAGCATCTGTTAATTCTACTGGAGTAGTTAAGGCGCTCAAAGAAGGTAAAACGGTTGTTCGAGGAAAATTAGATGGAGAAGAACTAGAGACCAGCTGTGTGATAACAGTTGGAAAGGAAAAGAAGCTCCAGCTAAAATTGGCAGATACTATTATTGAAAAAGGTGGATCATCAAATGTTAAAGCCTTTGTCGATGGTGAAGAGATCAAAACAGATATTAAGTGGAGTAGCAGTAATCCTAATAAGGTAACAGTCTCAGATAATGGAGAATTGACAGGGAAAATGGTAGCAGGTTCTGTCAATATAACTGCAACTAAGACAGGTTATCAATCAACCACTGAACAATTACTGATTGATGATCATGGAGCGACCTTTGATACGGCTACTAAAATTAGTGATAGAGTCAAGGATGAAGTTTTTGAGAAGACATACTCTAAAGATAACGATTATTTTGTTTTTACGGCCACTGAAACAGGTAGTTACAAATTTAAAGTCATGCTTGATAGTTATTCAAAAGTTGGATTAAAGATTTTTAATCAAGAAAAGCAGTATCTAAAATCATTTGTAACACCAAGCAATGTCTGGGGAAGTTCCCTTGAGTTTGAGTACGAATTGACTGCAGGACAGAATTATTATCTATTGGTAGATCCCGCTACTACTTATGTATCATCAGGAGAACTATCAATCAGGACACCGAGCGAAGTACCAGTCATGTGGCTAACCACGTCTCCAACAAAATTAATGGTGGGGATTAATCAACAAGAGCAGCTTTCTGCGACCGTTGTTCCTGAAAATGCTACAAATAAAACGGTTATATGGGTAAGTTTAAATCCGAGGATTGTGTCAGTTAATAGTCAAGGAGTTGTCACAGGGAAAGGGATAGGTACGACTAGTGTACTAGGTAAAACAGTAGATGGAAAAAAAGCATCAAGTAGCTCCATCTCGGTTGTCAATCAATTGATTGCACCAACAACCGTAACTATTAGTCCGAGTGACTCAATTCTTGAAGTCGGTGATACAACCAAATTAGTGACAACAATTGAACCAAATAATGCTTCCTCAAAAGAAGTGACATGGGAGAGCTCTGATACGAGCATCGCAACCATAAGTTTTCAAGGAGTGGTATCTGCAAAAGCACCAGGTCAGGTAACGATCACAGCTAGAACAGTTGCAGGTGGTAAAGTAGCGACAGCGAATGTGACAGTTAAGGAGCCGACGATTAAGCCGACAGATATTACAATAACTCCTTCTACTACGACAATTGAAGCAGGAAAAACACAGCAATTGACAGCAACAATTGAACCAAGTAATGCGAGTAATAAAAAAGTCAATTGGACGAGCTCAAATGACGAAGTAGCAAGTGTATCAGCTGAGGGAATGGTTAGTGCGAAACGAGCGGGTAAAGTCCAGATTATAGCCGAAACAGAAGAAGGAAAGCTTACGGCTGTGAGTCAAGTGACGGTGAATGAGTCAGAAGACTATACTGATGTGTACGGTACAGTACCATGGTCATGGAGTGAACGAACCAAGACCTTGACATTTAAAGGGGGAGAATTCCCGTCAACCGGTTCGTATGGAAATGGAAGTATTGCAACCAAAATAGAGAAATTGGAACAATTAAAAGGGAAAAAGATTCACAAAATAGTATTTACAGAGCCAGTCAAGGCCGCGGCAACATCTAGTTATTTATTTTATGGACTATCAGAAGTGAAAGAGATAGAGAATTTAGAAAAGTTAGATACGAGTGCAGTTGTTAATATGAGTAACATGTTTTATGGAATGAAGTCAGTGACAAGTCTGGATATAAGTAAGTGGAACACAAGCAAGGTTAAGAATATGCGAAGTATGTTTAGAGGAGCTCATTCATTAATGAGTTTGGATGTAAGCAAGTGGGATACAACTGTAGTAGCGGATATGGGGTTTATGTTTTATGAAGCCAGATTATTAACTAGCTTAAATCTGAGTAATTGGAATACTCGAAATGTAACCAAATGTGACTATATCTTTTCTGATGCTACGTTATTGGATGAGTTGATATTAGGCCAGAACTCAATTTTTTCAGAAGTAACTTCAATTGTAGAGAAAAATACGTATCCTTATAGCGGGAGTTGGGTAGGAGAAAAAACGAGCTATCGGTCCGGCAAAGAATTTTTAAGCCAATATGATGGAAGTCAGCCAGGAAGTTATAAACGAGCGAAGGCCGATGAGTATTATGGAACAGCTCCATGGACATGGAGTGAAGAAACCCAGACTTTGACATTTAAGGGAGGGGAATTCCCGTCAACCGGTTCATATGGAACTGGAAGTATCGCAACCAAAATAGAGAAATTGGAACAATTAAAAGGGAAAAAGATTCATAAAATAGTATTTACAGAGCCAGTCAAGGCTGTGGCAACATCTAGTTATTTATTTTATGGACTATCAGAATTGAAAGAGATAGAGAATTTAGAAAAGCTAGATACGAGCACAGTTGTGAATATGAGTAATATGTTTTATAGAACGAAGTCAGTGGTAAGTCTGGATGTAAGTAAGTGGAATACAAGCGAGGTCACAGATATGAGTGGTATGTTTAGTGAAGTAACGTCGCTGTCAAGTCTAGATGTGAGTAAGTGGGACACAGGCAAGGTTAAGAATATGCGAAGTATGTTTAGAGGAGCTCATTCATTAATGAGTTTGGATGTAAGCAAGTGGGATACAACTGTAGTAGCGGATATGGGGTTTATATTTTATGAAGCCAGATTATTAACTAGCTTAAATCTGAGTAATTGGAATACTCGAAATGTAACCAAATGTGACTATATGTTTTCTGATACTACGTTATTGGATGAGTTGATATTAGGTCAGAACTCAATTTTTTCAGAAGTAACTTCAATTGTAGAGAAAAATACGTATCCTTATAGTGGGAGTTGGGTAGGTGAAGGATTGGTGTATCAGTCTGGTAAAGAATTTTTAAGTCAATATGACGGAAGTAAACCGGGTAGTTATACGAGGGAAAAAGTAATGAAAGAGTAGCTAAAAATAAACAAATAATCAATTCAATATGATAGGATAGTGTGATAATTTGATTGTTTTTGATTTTAATAAGTGATTGTACACAAAAATAAGCATCAATAGTTTTCGCTAAGTAAAAAATACATGAGTGCTTTATCAACAAAATTAAATTATTTTAACCCACCCAAAATTCAACTTGGCACAATTCTTGCAATATAAAAGAGCCTCTCAAATTGGCGTATAACCAATAATTTGAGAGGCTCTTAATCATGTTATTTAATAATATACTTCTTGACTTAGTGTACCTATTCTCATACACTAGCAAAGAAAGCACTACCAAGACAATTAAATAAAAAAATTTATGGCGGATCGCATTCTACCAAAACAAAAACTAGAACACGATCCCTTGAAAATCAGCGTCAACTGACAATCAAGTTTGCCAATAGCTAGCAATTTCTCCTAGCACTGTTCATTGTACCTAATTTAAGCGCTTTTTTCTAGTTTTTTTGAAAAAAGATGATTAAAAACTTCTTTTATTTAGGTGACGGCAAACAGTTAACAGTCTTAGAGCACCTGCTATAAGGTTATTTAGTGACCCTTAAACCAACTATTGTAAACGACATTTGACAGTCCGTCTCATGCCGTTTTTTTTTGCATTTTCGGGGAAGTCTTGGTGGTGCTTTTGATTATTATTTTTCACGATTCAGCTTTTTATTGACTCAGCGTTTCGGTAATTAGATAACTCGTCAAGGTGATAAAGAGCATCACAATGCCGATTTCCTAAACTACTGTCAAAGCTCCCGAGTCAAAAAGCTTTCTAATTTCAGGAGGAACTTAAATGAAAAAAACAAAGCTACATTTGTCCGTCATGTCAGTCATGATGATTCCGATTGCCGTCGCTTTTAACGTCATCGGCGGTCAGCTCACGAACATGTTGAAACTCCCGTTTTATTTCGATACCGTCGGTACCATCTTAATGAGTTGCTTGGCGGGCCCGTGGCTAGGCAGTGGCACCGCCATTATCAGCACTTTATTTAATTCATTACTCCGCCCACAGGCTTTTCCTTTTGTTCTTTCAGCCATTGGGATTGCCCTAGTCGCAAGCCTCGCAAGTCGTCTCGGATTTTACCGAAACTGGGGTGGTAGTCT
>NZ_JCAQHY010000105.1:0-11744 GCF_059621045.1 Vagococcus sp. WN80Y | reverse complement strand
GATACCTAGAAAAAATTTGTATTCTTCTCTAGGTTTATTTATGTTGCATTAAAAATCACAACAAACAATTTTAAAATAGTTCAGTTTTTACTTGACCTTTTTATAGCTGGCTTTATTTTTTTATTAATTCAGTATAAAGAAAAAGTAGCTCGTCTTTATGCTGCGTCAATACCGAGTCGTTTGGTGAAAAAAGGGCACTGTTGGATAGATAGTAATGGACAAGCCCGATCCATGTATTAAAGAGCAAATGTAGGGGAATATCTTTGATTGACGGTTGCTCTAGGTCAACTACTTTGGAAAAATTATGCGAAATCGTTGATTGTATCTCGACAAAAAGTAGCTGTGATTCTTCTGGTAGAATCGTTTTTTCTTCAATCAGTTTCTTATAAAAGGATTCGTGCTCGGTTAATACTTCCAAGTGCTGATTTAGAAAGGCTGTGATGCCATTTTTTGCTGATATATTTCGTAGCTTTGTTGCAATACTCTCATAGAAATGCTGAATAACAGCTAAAATGAGGGCATCAGAAGTTGGAAAGTGTGCAAAGATGGTTCCGTGAGAAATCTCAGCTTCTTTCGCTATCATGGCAGTTGAAACAAGAAAGCCTTTTTCTGCGTAACACTTCTTAGCTGTGGTGATAATTTTTAATCGAGTTGCCTCTTTTTGAATGGCTCTTTTATTCATATTTGGTTAAGTCCTTACTCATTGAGTTTTAACTCATTATAAATTTTTACGGTAGAAATGTCAAGAGTTATTAAGTGAAATTAACGCAATCGTCACATACTTATTTTTTTCATATATGAATAATTCCCTATCTGGCCCCGTGATTATCGTTATAATGAAAGCAATAGGAAGATAGAGGGGGAGTAAGATGAGCGACAAACTAATGGATTGGTCAACCTTACTGACTGAAAAGCGGTATAATACAAAAAATAATGTCCACGTTAGAGGCACAACCAATGAATACGAGGTAGATTATTTAAAGATTGTGACAAATCAGGCCTTTAGACGGCTACAGGATAAGACACAGGTGTTTCCACTTGATAAAAATGATTTTGTGCGAACGCGGTTGACTCATTCGCTAGAAGTCTCTTATTTTGCGAAATTAATCATTCAAAAGTTTTCGACGATTAATTTACGTAAGAAAATTGATGATAAGATGATCAATCAAATGTCAGCGATTGTCAGCGCGGCTGGTCTATTGCATGATATTGGCAATCCACCCTTTGGACATTACGGAGAAACGAGTATCAAGGACTGGTTTGAAACAAACATCAGTCAGCTATCCTTTAATGGTCAAAAGGTATCAGAGTTATTAACTGAACAACAACTGCTTGATTTACAACATTTTGATGGTAATGCTCATTCATTGCGAGTTGTTCATAGCTACCATTATGTTGAGAATGAACTGGGGTTAAATCTGACGTATCCATTACTGAATACGCTCATTAAATATCCGATCCCTTCGACAGAACTAAAAACGCAGTCAGGGTATAAGAAAATTGGTTACTATCAAAGCGAAGAAGCCATTTATCAACAAATATCCGATGTTCTGGGAACAAGAGGGGTTAGGCATCCTTTAACCTTTGTTTTAGAAGCGGCCGATGATCTGGCTTATGCGACTGCTGATGTTGAAGATGCACTTAAAAAGGGCATCATCAGCGGACAAGAGCTGCTGACATTCTTGAAAGAGTTTATCGAGCGAAAAGAGTTGTCTGAGAGGCAACGAGAGAAAGTGATGGAGGTTTTAGATAAAGCAGAGAAGCAATTTTCTGAATCAGTGGATGAATTGTCTAATATCCGAATCTGGATGAATGATCTTCAATCTCGTTTGGTTCAGAATGCTGCCTTCTGTTTTAACAAGTGTCATAAAGAGATTTTAGCAGGAACGTATTCATATGATTTATTTTTTGAAACGGACTTAGAACCAATTTTAGCAGGACTGAAACAATTGACACTTGAGCGGATTGTGAGTGATCGCGAGATTACGAAACTAGAACTATCGGGTAATACAATTATTACGTGGTTACTGGATCGTTTTGTTCCTGCGGCGTTGTATTTTGATGAGAAGACTAAGAATAAGACCTATAGAAAATATAACTTGATTTTGTCTGAGAGCTGTAAGCGATCGTATTTAAAAACAGTTTCACTTAACCCTTATTTTAGTGAAGGGGACAAGCTTTATTACCGCTTATTAATGGTGGTAGATTTCATTTCCAGTATGACTGATACTTATGCAAAAGGGCTGTACAATGAGCTAAATGGTAACTAGGGAGAGAGAAACATGACTGAAAGTAGAGAAGCTATTTATCGGAAAATCGCCGAGTCAAGTGTGAGAAGTGGCCTTGGTTTTTTTGTAGGAGCGGGTTTTTCGATGTCGCTTTGTGAAAAAGATAATCCTGCGCTTGGGTGGGGACATTTGATTGAACGATGTGCGGAAAAGATGGGTGCCGAGCAAGAGCTAGAGATGATTATGGAAGATGACAGCTCTTTTGGAATGGGGTATCCAGAGATTGCCTCAAAAATGTGTCGGAAGTTTGTGAAAACTCAGCCTGAAATGAATCGTGATGGGTTTAAACAAGAGATGAAATCAATCATCGCTAAGACGACTTACTGGCTACCATCCGAGGAAAAGCGAACGCGTTATTCAGGGTTTATGAAGGCGATTGACCCGACTTTTTTCATTACGACTAACTACGATCAAGTGGTTGAAAGTATTTTAGATGGCAAGGGATTTTCTTTAGATCCTGGCGATGATTTAATTAGTCCAAAGCATAAGATTCCCGTGTATCACATGCACGGTAGTCGACTTAATTCAGATGATATTATCATTTTTCAAGAGGATTATATCTCCTTATTTAGGCCAAATGATTATCGGCAAATAAAACTAGCCCTAACCATCAGAGAGTCAACAACGGTTATCTTGGGCTATGGTTTGGGTGATATGAATGTCTTGTCAGCGATTGATTGGGCAGAAAATTATTATCAAAACAGTCAATCGGATCAAGCGAAAGCAGATATTTATCAGATCGTTAGAAAAGAAGGCACCCTCAATAAAGAGCCCTATTCGTGGAATGACTCGAATATTAAGGTACTTGAAGTGTCAGATATTTCAGAGTTTATGGAAGAATTATTGCCCTATATCGAAGAGGTCAAAGAGGCAGATCGAAAGGATCAACAAGCGATTGATGATATTATTCAAAAAATCAAGACGACTGGTAATCAGTACTTTTTAAAGCAATCGGATGAGACCTTACAAGAGATTAAAGCGTTAGTTACCTATGAAAAAGAGCCACATCTAACGGTAGATTTGTTTGAGTTTATTGAGGTTTATGGTTCGAGCTATCAAGAAGTTTTTACCAAAGCAAGAACGATAAATAAAAATTTTGCTAGCTATGGGGAGAGTTTGAAAATTCCGCTAATGATTATCGACCAGTATGAAGATTTAGCTGAGATGCACCCTAATTTATTTTCGATTATTTTGCATAATTTGAATGATGTGATGAAGTGGGCGGGACCTTTTGGAAACCAAGGAAAATCATGGAAGGCTGATAAAATCTGGCGTGAACATTCATTTTCACAAAAGAATCTAGAGTTGATTCATGAGAGTGCGGATTATCGTGAATTAAGTGATTTGAAACGGTATTCTGAGGAGTCATTGCGGGTGATGGAAGATGAGGATTGTGGTTAGTTATATGAAAATGAAGAGATTATGGACAAAGACGGGCGTTTTTAATGTGAGAAATAAGTAGTTATTTGTCTATACTTTGTAATTCTGACAGAAGCATCCTAATAACAAAAGTCACTGCTTTTATTATTAGGATGCTTCTTGGTTCGTTATTCAAGGTTAGGATATTTATTGTTTACGTACGTTTTGTAAAAGTGGATATTCGTTTCATTACTTAATTTCTTTTTTGTATTCCAAAAAGAAAATGTCCTTTCCGGAATACTTGTCTTTGTATACATCAAATTGTTTCAACTGTTTATTGGATAGATCGGATTCAAAAGACTGCTCGATTGTTTGAATCAATGAATTTTTGTTAGTTAAGTGTTCGGAAGTGATATCTAATTTATAATTATTTCGGATAGGTTGTTTTAGATTACGGGAACTAAAATAAATTTTTTTCCCACAGAATATCGGATTCACTGTGGATTTTAACAAGTACTTGGCCAGATACTTACTAACATTATTTCCATCAATACTTGCTCCAGAAGAATAATCAATATGAACTGAACCACCTTTTGTCAAAATTTTATTTTGAGAATCTATAGCTGCATTCCATATTTTAATAACATCAGAAAAACTTGTATCTTGAGGAATATTTGTTAAGACGTGATAGTGAATGGCACCTCTAGCTTGTGTTTCTATGACACATAAGTATTGAAGCGTAACCATTTCTGCTTCATGCTTAGTTTTTAAATAATATTTTAATCGCCTTATAAAATTAGTGAATACATCATTAGCTATTTCTAATTGGGTGATATTTTCTCTAAAAGTCAAAGTCAATAATGTAAATTTTTCAGAAAAATTAATGTCTATAAGCTGTTGTATTCGCCTTTTAGCTCTTATGTTACTTTGGTATCTATTATTAATCATATTCTTTTTATAAGAGCGGTCAGCATCAGTAGTAAATCCAGAAAATTTTAATTCTGAATAAATTCGAAACTGTTCTTTATTAGGACTACTTATCTTTACTATATTATAAGATTCTATCATTATGTAAATTTTCCTTTCATTGAGTGCCACTTATAATCAAGTATAAATGATATGATTGAACTATACAACAGTCCTGCTAATCTATTAAACGTTATGAAAATTTTCATCATTATACTGGATGTTCTATATAGTTTATTGAAAACATATAAACTATATAGAAAAAGAGTTAGAAAAAACAGCCGCATTCTTTCGAATGCTGTCGATAACTCGTTATCGACGTTTGTAATTTTTCTCGCGGAAAAATATTCTTTAAAAAAATCACAGCTGTCACATCAGCTAGAAGGAAGTGTTAATATGGATTACAGACATCGTAAGATTAGAACCACTCACAGGAAATTTCTGAAGTTGAAAGGTATACTGAACGGCCTTATCAAAGTGGTTAAAATTTTCTCACTAAGTGTGTTGACTATATATATAATAAAAGAAGAATTTTTTTATTATTCCAATGCCTCTGTCCTTTTCAACGAACCTTCTAATTCTATGCAGTAGCGATTTAGACCCAGAATGAAAAAAGAAAGTTAGATTACTAGCTTTTAATCCAATCGTTAGAATTAGTTATTTTGTTGAATAAATGTCTAAATAAGATGTTTTAACAAGAAGTCGTAAATAAATTATAAAAGACTCGATCTATCTTCACACCCGTAACTATAGTACAATAAATGGTAAATGATTGATTAGTGTTAGGAGTAAGAAGATGAAGAAAACAATAGAAGTTGTTGGGGCTGTCATTCATAAAAATAATAAAATATTATGCGCCCAACGACCAGCAGATAAATCTCTTGGGAATTTTTGGGAATTTCCAGGCGGTAAAATAGAAGAAAATGAAACCGATCGAGACGCGTTAGAAAGAGAAATACGTGAAGAACTTAAAAGTGATATTATGATACATGATAAAATCACGACAACTATTCATGAGTATGATTTTGGTATTATATCTTTGACGACCTTTAATTGTGAATTAGTAAGTGGCGAACCGATTTTGATGGAGCATCAAGAAATAAGATGGCTAGAACTATCAGAATTAGATCAACTAGAATGGGCACCAGCAGACATTCCTACAATTAATAAATTAAAAGCTATGAGGTGATAAGTGTGACGATTAAAAATAAGTTGAATCAAGCTTTGCAGAAAGGCTTTATTAATAAGGAGCATGAAGCCTTAACTAAGTATGGCCCTCAATTAGTTGTAAATGAACCTAATAATAAGAAATATGTGCTAAATTCAATTACTGAGGATTTAGAAACGTGTCAATCATTTATTTTTTCAGTAGCATTTATTACTGAAAGTGGACTGATGGCGTTAAAAAAACAGTTGTATGAATTAGCTTTAAAAGGAATTAGCGGTCGAATGATTACCTCTGACTATTTGTCTTTTAATTCTCCGAAAATATTTAAAGAGCTGTTAAAATTACCAAATGTTGAGGTTAGAATTACTTCGGAAGAAGGGTTTCATACAAAAGGCTATTTGTTTGATTTTCCAGACCACTATTCAGCGATTGTTGGAAGTTCTAATTTAACTATAAAAGCATTAAAAAAGAATTACGAATGGAATATGAAGCTTAATTCTTTATATGATGGTGATATTACCAGTCGTATTAAGGAAAATATTGAAGGTTTGTGGAGCAATTCAAAGCCGTTGAGTTTGCAGTGGATTGACGAGTATTCGACACGTTATACACCATTCATCAGCTTAAGGCATATTGACGGAAACTCTGAAAATGATCTAAGGCAAGCATCGCCATATGATGCGGTTATTAGCGTAGAGGAAGATAGTCCCGTAGTAGCTGAAATAATGCCTAATAAGATGCAACAAGATGCGTTAAAATCCATCGCTCATATTAGAGCGTCTGGACAGCAAAAAGCATTAGTGATTTCAGCAACTGGAACGGGAAAAACCTATCTTTCAGCCTTTGATGTTCGCAATGCGCAACCAAAGAAAATGTTATTTATTGTTCATCGTGAGCAGATATTAAAAAAAGCGAAAAAGGACTTCTTCAAAGTAATTGGGGGAGAACAATCCGATTATGGAATACTTTCTGGTTCTAGTAAAAATCGAGATGCTAAGTATTTATTTGCTACTATCCAAACTATCTCTAAGCAAGAAGAATTATCACAATTTAATCGAGATGATTTTGATTATATTTTAATTGATGAGGTCCATAAAGCTGGTGCAGCGACCTATAATAGATTAATGGACTATTTCGAACCTGATTTTTTGATGGGGATGACAGCGACTCCTGAGCGTAGCGATGAGTTTAATATTTTTGAATTATTTGATTATAATATCGCTTATGAAATTCGCTTGGAGCAAGCTTTAGAAGAAAATATGTTGTGTCCATTTCATTATTTTGGAATTACTGATTTTGAAAAAGAGGGGAAAGTTTTTGAAGAAACCTCGGATATTGCTATTTTAGCTTCTGAAGAACGAGTTGAGCATGTTATTAAACATCTTGATTATTACGGCTTTTCTGGTGACGCTGTTCGAGGCTTGATTTTTGTTAGTCGAAAGCAAGAAGCGATGGAATTGTCTAACTTGTTAAACCTTCGAGGCTATCGAACAGTTGCCTTGACTGGTGATCAGTCCAGTGAAGAGCGAGAGAATGCTGTTGAAGCGTTAGAGAATGGGCACTTGGATTATATTATTACGGTTGATATTTTTAATGAGGGGATTGATATTCCATCAGTCAACCAAATCGTTATGTTGCGCCAGACGGAATCTAGTATCATTTTTATTCAACAACTAGGTCGAGGTTTGAGAAAGCATCCGAGCAAAGAATTTGTAACGATTATTGACTTCATCGGAAATTATAAAAATAATTACTTAATCCCAACTGCTTTGTCTGGTGATACTTCGTTAAATAAAAATGAGTTACTAAAAAAGACTTTAGACTTAGAGTATCTTAAAGGAATTTCGACTATTAATTTTGATGAGATTACGAAGAAAAGAATTTTTGATTCCATTAAAACAGCTACTTTGAATAGAGGAAATAATTATAAGGCCTCATATACTCATTTAAAAAATAGAATTGGTAGAACGCCTTTTTTGATGGATTTCATTGAGCAGAATTCCGCTGATCCAGAAGTAATTGCAACCTATAAGAATAATTACTATCATTTTTTACGTTATGTAAAAGAGGATGTTGTTGTTATTAGTGAAACGGGTAATTTCTTTTTAACACTTTTAACCATTGAACTATTGAATGGGAAACGACCACATGAGTTGCTTCTGTTAAAAGAATTAATCGAACGAGGGCAGTTATCTGAGCAAGAGTATTTAACTATGCTAAAAGAAAAAGAGTATTATGTTGATTCTAGGACGATTATTTCTGTTTTAAGTTTATTAGACTTATCATTTTACACGGATATAGGGAAAAAACGTTATGGTAATTTACCAATTGTGCAGAAACAAGAAAGTGATATGCGGTTAACGACTGAATTCCTCAATGAATTAACTAATCCGTTTTTCGCTGAATTAGTTTATGACATTATAAATGTTGGGTTAACCAAATCTGAAAAATATGATAACACTCGTGCGATGACCCTGAAAGAAAAGTATACACGTAAAGATGTATGTCGCCTACTTAATTGGGCAAATAATGAAGAAGGAACGTTGTATGGGTATCAAATTAAGTATGGAACTTGTCCTATTTTTGTCACTTATCACAAAGCGTTGGAAGAGGGTTCTACGCAAGATTATGAAGATAGTTTTATCAATGAGGATACCCTTAATTGGTCAACTAGGGGCGGTGACACTCTTGAGAGTAAATCAGTTAAACGTCTCATGAACGAAACTTCGGAAGAGGTTGTTTGTCATATTTTTATTCAAAAACAAAAAGGCGAACCTTTTTATTATTTTGGCGCTAGTGAGCCCAATAAGAAAACTGCGACCAACGAAGTGTTGAATGGTAGTAATGTGGCGCATATCGAGATGAAACTAGAAATTTCTGTCGATAAAGCCTTGTATGATTTTTTGAGAGAAAGCTGAAATTTCAGCTTTCTTTTTCCTTTAGCCAATTTCAATTCTACACAACCACTTCCCACCATCTCCTAAAAACAGCGACCAATCAGCCTTTCAAAAAACAAAAACAATCAATCAGTCCCTATACGTGCAACTTTCGAACTATCGCCCAAAGCCCCTAAAATAAGTGTTATAATTGAGATATTAACACTGAACGTACCAATAAATTTATGATAATAAGTCACAGGAACTTGTTATAATATAACAAAAAAACCAGTGAAAAAACAGCTATGCATGATGATTTCACGCATCAACCAAAATGTTCTTTCAACCAAAACATTAAGAGTCAGTTACTTGTTATTATATGCGTGATAGTATCACGCACGATTTTGAGTTTCTACTTTTCAAACCGATCTTTGGATAATATCTTCATCAACTATAAAGCTTGTTATACCAAAGTGTTAAGATGTTTTCAGAAGGACGAATAACTAGTGAAAAAACAGCCATGCGTGATGATTTCACGCGTCAACTCAAATGTTCTTTTAAACGAAACATGAAGAGTCATTTAGTTGTTATTATATGCGTGACAGTATCACGCATGATTTTGGGTTTCTACTTTTCAAAGATAACATTGCTTACAGAATTTTCCGTAAAGCCAAGTTCAATTACCATATTTTGGCGACTATTATCGTTAAGTTTCGACCAGACAAAAAAGCAACACTCAGACTGAGAAAATAATGACTAGCGTGGAAAATATAATATAGTTTTAAAGCTAATCAAGGCAAGTTACTAGCATTGATTAGCTTCTTTTTCTATTAAAACCAAAGACAGGACGGTTGACGTCAGAAGATAGTCGTGACGAGTTTTTTTCGCTATTCTGGTAATGCCAATCCTACCAAAACTAACTATCAATATAAAAAATACAGATAGTAGAGAGCAAAATAAACACAGGAGATACCTTTCTAGTGAAAGGAGCCACTGTCGCCCCTGATTTTATGGCTTGGATTGTTTTTATCGGGTATATAATGGCCAAAAATAAGAGTAGCAAGGTAGTGATACTCGCATATTGGGGGATGGTTTTTGCTGAAAAATCAGACACGAGCAAAAGGGTCAAATAATAAGAAAAAGGAATCAGCGACAGATCTCTGCGAAATCGTCTGTACGCACTTGAATTAGATGGACTAGGGTAATCAGATTGAACAGGGACATATTTAATTAGATGACAGCTATCTAGCAACAGTAAAATAAAAGAGAAATTGAATAGAAGTGAAAAAACAATTTTTATTATGATCATAAAAGAACTCCTTAGCAGTTATAAATTAGGAAATAATAACGAGAATTATTCCAATTTATAATAAATTTTTTCTTCAGAAGGGTTATCTTTATTGGGGTAAGTGTCACTACTGTGTACTAATTTTCCATCATTGCCTAAAGAAAAATAATAAATAACCTGTTTATTTTTAGCTAACAGGGTTAGCACGTGATCATCAAAGCTTAGAAAATCTAAAAATTCAGAATCATCTTTGAATTCAGTCGTTGAATTAGAGAAAGAGTACATGAAAGAATTTTCAGAAGATAACATCAGTAGAAGGCTTTCGTCTTGTGAGTTGTCTTCATTTTCCCATATCCCGATGAATTTTTCGAGGTCTGGGTATATCGGACTTTCCAATAGATTATAGGTGGAGCTGGTTGTAGTTGCCTTTTTATCTTTACTAGTACTACCATTACAGGCAGTTAAAAGGGAAAGGGCAAGTATCAACATGGTAAGACGTCTAATTGTGGTCATTTAGTTTCTCCTATAAAATGGTAGGTGTTTTCATCTTAACAAAGGACTTTATTTTGAACGGATGACTATCAAGGCAGATGAAAAGAGTTACTAGTAAAAGTAACTCTTTAGGCTCAAGAAAAAATTTTATTAGTTATTTTTTTAGCATATCTGTTGTTAGATAAGAAAAAGGCAGTAATTAACGCAATTAATAGAAAGTAAATTTTTGAGCCTAGCAGCGTAACAGCGAGTATCCCGATTAACGTTACAAGAGACATAATAAACCATGTTTTCATACGATCACTCCTTTATCTTTAAATTATACATTAAAAATAAATCTAAGGATACTGATAAATTTATAAAATTTCACCGCAATTAAGGGATAGCGTTATTTCTTTTTTCAATTATTTTATTTCTTTTTCTTCGTAATTGGCACAATTCTTGCAATATAAAAGAGCCTCTCGCATTGGCGTATAACCAACAATTTGAGAGGCTCTTAATCATGTTATTTAATAATATACTTCTTGACTTAGCGTACCTGTTCCCATACACTAGCAAAGAAAGCACTACCAAGACAATTAAATAAAAAAATTTATGGCGGATCGGGTTTGGTTTCTGAGGCCAACCCCAATCCCTTGATGTACAGTTTACGCCTGCAAATCAAGTTTGCCAATAGCTAGCAATTTCTCCTAGCACTGTTCATTGTACCTAATTTAAGCGCTTTTTTCTAGCATTTTCCAAAAGAATTATCAAAAGCACGCTAATTTGGGTAGGGTACATCTAACATGATTCAGTCTTAGAGCACTTGCTATAAGGTTATTTAGTGACCTTTTAACCCCAACTATTGTAAACGACATTTGACAGTCCGTCTAATGCCGTTTTTTTGCGTTTTAAGGGAAAGTCTTGGTGGTGCTTTTTATTATTTCTGTGAACTTTTAAAAATTATATTCCATTCAAAGCTCCCGAGTCAAAAAGTTTTTCAATCTAGGAGGAATTCAAATGAAGTCTAAGAAATACTTGTCCGTCATGTCAGTTATGATGATTCCGATTGCGGTTGCTTTTAATGTTATCGGTGGTCAATTAACTAACATGTTGAAACTCCCGTTTTATTTCGATGCCGTCGGTACCATCTTAATGAGTTGCTTGGCGGGCCCGTGGCTAGGCAGTGGCACCGCCATTATCAGCACGTTATTTAATTCATTACTCCGCCCACAGGCTTTTCCTTTTGTTCTTTCAGCCATTGGGATTGCCCTAGTCGCAAGCCTCGCAAGTCGTCTCGGATTTTACCGAAACTGGGGTGGTAGTCT
>NZ_JCAQHY010000018.1:0-564 GCF_059621045.1 Vagococcus sp. WN80Y | reverse complement strand
GGATAACTGTCGCGCATTTGGCGCCATTTAGCTGAACCGTCGGCCAAACGATCGCGACTGGTAATAAAATCATAGGTCATTTGAATCCTCCTTTTTTCTTTGAAACGAATTAGTTAAAGGCAATGCCAGCGAAGATTCCTGCTAATATGGCTGACACAAGAGAAACGGAAACGACGCCTGCGATGATCATTTTAGGCATCATATAGGCGGTTAAATAATCGGCTTCGGCTTGGTCACTGGTCGCGCCTTTGATGGCTTCGGTCGTTAAGGCAAAATTAAAAGGAAAACCAAGGAAACAGTTCAGGCCAATCGCAAAGGTCATATAAGGCGAGTAACCAAAAAGCTTGCCGAAAAAGTAGGTGGCGAGGAAAATCGCCACTAAGGCAATCACCATCAGAATGACAATTTTGACGATTAAGGCCACTACAATTGACCACGTAGCCAAGGCAAAGGAACTCATAAAGCTGGCAAACAACGCAAGATTAAGAATGCCCGTCGAAGCTGATTTATCCATGGGCTTGGGTTCAATTAAACCAAAATACCCTAAAACAATTCCCACGATAA
>NZ_JCAQHY010000104.1:0-11451 GCF_059621045.1 Vagococcus sp. WN80Y | reverse complement strand
CGACCTACAAAGCCACTCCTGTCACTTTTATTATGACAGGAAATCGTCTGTAGGTCGATCACTTTTGTTTTCATTCTGTTTGGTGAGGGCGATAGCCCTCATGAGTGTTTGTCCCAGCTTCTTTGCTTTCTCTTAATTTATCCGCATACTCGTTAATTTTACGAATCCGATGATTAATACCTGATTTAGAAATAGCCCCCGATGGTACGATCTCACCTAGTTCTTTCATACTAACCTCAGGATATTCTAGCCTCAGCTCGGCAATTTCTCGCAACCGTTCAGGTAAATAAGTTAAGCCAACCATCTGTTCAATATATTCAATATTTTCGATCTGCTTTGAAGCCGCATCTATCGTCTTGCTTAAATTTGCCGTTTCACAGTTAACAATTCGGTTAACTGAATTTCGCATGTCACGAACAATTCGGACATCTTCAAACTTCAACATATTGTTAGTTGCACCTATTAACGTAAGAAAATCTGAAATATGCTCGGCTCCTTTTAAATAAGTGATGTAGCCATTGCGTCGTTCAAGTGTTCGCGCATTAAGATTATAGTAATTCATCATGTCGCAAATGTCCTTACTATGTTGTTCATAAAGAGAATAAATCTCTAGATGATAGCGACTTGTTTCAGGATTATTAACCGAACCACCTGCCAAAAAGGCTCCACGTAAATACGATCGCATTTTTTGAGCATTTCCCATGATTGTATCTGAAACATGATCAGTAAACATCGAATTTTCCACGATATCCAAATCATTTAAGATTTTTTGCGTATCTTGCTTAAGCCGTACAATATAAACATTGTTTTTCTTAAGCTTCATCTTACGCCGAACCAACAACTCACTTTGCACATTATAGTGATCCTTAAGCAAGGTATAAATCCTCCTTGCAATCGCAGCGTTTTCTGTTTGAACATTTAAAACAAACTGACGATTGGCAAGAGATAATGCACCATTCATGCGTATCAAGGCTGCAAGCTCAGCTTTCGCATGTTCTCGGTGAACTTCCAGTGTTGTTAATTCTTTTTTTACATCAGAGGCAAATGACATTGAATGCGCCCCCTCTTTTCTTTAATATTTTGCACCGAAAACTAATCGGAAAATTTCCTCAACAACCTTATCACCATCATGGAAGACTCCCCCATCACGCAGCTCTAAAAAATCAGCCGAGATGACACGACACCCTTCTTCTCTTAATCCGTTAAAGTCATGAGCCACCTGAACAAGATACTCGTCATAAACGTCGGGATCCATGTACCCATCTGGCACTTTTTCAGAATTAACCATCACAGTGTCTACAAATTTCTTTTTAAGATGTTTATTTAGCACCTGAATATGATTGGCATCTGTAAAATGCTCTGTCTCACCTTTTTGAGTCATAATATTACAGATATAAACAACCTCACCTTGAGTATTCGCAACCGCTTGGCCAATTTCCTCGATCATCAGATTAGGCAAAATACTGGTGTATAAACTCCCCGGTCCCAAAACAATCATATCAGCCTCTTCAATCGCTGTTATAACCTTTCGAGCCGCTTTAGGCTGCTCATCGTTCTCTGCATTCGTTACATAAACGTAGTCAATTGTTTTACGATCAATCGCAATTTTTGATTCACCAGATACCCGACTGCCATCTTCAAATACAGCATGAAGAATCAGCGATTCTTCTGATGCAGGATAGACATGCCCCTCAACGTGCATAATTTTAGACAATAATTGAATGGCATCATAAGTGCTCCCACGCATCTCTGCTAGAGCCGCAATAATTAAATTACCTACCGAATGATTAGCCAAAAATTCATCCTCTTTATTAAAACGATACTGAAACAAATCTTCATACAGCTTTGGCATATCCGATAAAGCCGCTAATACATTACGCAAATCTCCAGGAGGCGATACCTTAACACTTTCGCGCAAAGAACCACTGCTCCCGCCATCATCAGCGACGGTTACAATGGCCGTTATTTCGGCACTCTCATTGCGCAATCCTTTTAAAATAACTGGTAGACCCGTGCCACCGCCAATGACAACGATCTTAGGCTTTCTAATGCGGTAAGTTTTCATGAACGATTCACCGTCTCTTTACGCTTTCCACGATCACGATGCGTCACATTAACATGATATTCCGCTTCCTTGATCGCTTTCCCTAAGCGCTCCGTTAATGCCACAGACCGATGCTGACCACCAGTACATCCAATCGCAATCGTTAAGCTACTCTTACCTTCTTTTTTATATCCCGGCAAAATAGAAATAACTAACTCTTTGAACTTTTCATAAAAATCATTGGTCTCATCAAATGACATTACATAATCATAAACGGGTTTATCTAAACCAGTCAATGGACGTAGCTCATCAACATAGTGAGGGTTCGGTAAAAAACGAACGTCCATCACTATATCTGCGTCAATCGGCAAACCATACTTAAAGCCAAAAGAGAGCATTTCCACTCGGAAAGTTTTCGTATCCTCTGTTTTAAATTCCTTAATAATTATTTCTCGCAGCTGACGTGGACTTAAATCAGTCGTATCCACCACTAATTGAGCATCGCCCTTAATTTCCTCTAATAACCCACGTTCCTTACGAATTCCTTCTGTTACTAATCCATCCATCGCCAAGGGATGTGTTCTACGCGTCTCTTTATAACGTGACACAAGTTCCTCATCAGATGAATCCAAAAATAAAACACTTGTGTCAATCATTTTAGTATTTTCCACTTCAACTAACATGTCTTGAATCTCTTCGAAAAAGGTTCGCGAGCGCAAATCAATCACGAGAGCTATCTTAGTTACTTTCCCTGATTCTTTAATTAATTCCCAAAATTTCGGAATAAGACGCGGTGGCAAATTATCAATACAGAAAAAACCCATGTCCTCAAAACTTTGCATCGCCACTGTTTTTCCTGCGCCACTCATTCCTGTAATGATTACTAATTGTAGACTATCTACCATATAATCATCCTCCTTAATCTATGATGTTCCGTCTTCTTTAGGTAAGGATGGACACCCAGCCTCCCCTAAAGCACGGTTATATATCTCTCTAGCTACCTGTCTATCCAAATAATTATAGCATACCGGGCGTATCCTTACAATTAGAAGATAGACAAACAAGCTGTCATCCGCTTAAGAATGAACAGCCTGCCTAGTCGTCTAGCCCTAGTTTATCACACAAATAAAGAAAGGATTGACCATATTCATTTTTCACATAATATTCGCCACTCAACACACGATTAAGCGCCGTCTTACGATTGCGATAAGAATTAATTAACTCCTTCTGACCAGCCAAATAACGATAGCGAGTTAACGCTTGTTTCTCTTTGTTTAAATGTTCTTTAGGCTCTTTAATAAAAACAGTTTCCAAGTACACTCTAAACAATTCAGGTACTTCTAAAAAGGCATTGCGTCCCACCTCATGTAGTTCTCCGAAAAAAGATGTCCCAACTAATTCCACAGCAAGCCGACAACCACTTGGCATCAGCAAGCAATATAAAAAGATAACTAACAAATCATTTCTCGTAAAATAAGAACGAAGCTGCTGAATATAATTATCATACTGAGACGCTGTCAGTCCCCTTCTATCAGCTTCATTAAGAATAGTAAATAAAACCGTAATCGATGCAAAATAGGGGCCTAGCTCTGAATATTCC
Source organism: Vagococcus sp. WN80Y (assembly GCF_059621045.1). Classification (NCBI taxonomy): domain Bacteria; kingdom Bacillati; phylum Bacillota; class Bacilli; order Lactobacillales; family Enterococcaceae; genus Vagococcus; species Vagococcus sp. WN80Y. The sequence continues at coordinate 7,807 of NZ_JCAQHY010000104.1, read as the reverse complement.
TGTTCAAAATGAACTCGACTTTCCTCCAACCGCTGACATAACTGCTCTGTTCCAGTCAAATCAGAATGATTTTTAGAATCAGCCACAATAATCAGATCCTCAAGGGCAGCCAACGTTAACTTGGTTAATTCCTCATCTGTTTGCAATGATTTCTTTCTAGACTGCAGCTTCTTTCTATGGGATTTATATCCACTATGAAGATGCTGACTTACTTTCAATTCATTAAATTCAAGACGAGCCTTTAACAAACTGCGTTTTGTCCGCTGATATGTTGTAGCAGTCATAAACTTATTCAACTCTCTCACCAAATCAAAAACGTCCATCACTAAATCATTTCTCTGACTTCTACTCATGCGGCGATGACGCTCAATAATCTGTATTTGTTGATCCAAGTTATGATGAAACTCTTTCAAAGCCAACTGTTGCTTTCGCTCTCTCCCGTTCATCAACATAACAATTAATATAAGAAAAGTAAAAACAACTGGCAAAAAAAGCAAAACTAACAATAAATTTGCTTGAGTTAATACTGAGATTGACATCAAAAAATAGATACTTGCAACGACTATTCCACTCACAAACACAAGTCCTATCATCCTTAAAGGAAAAAAATTTCCTTTACGCACCCTAATCATCTCCTTGAAACAAATAATCACCAACAGTTTTATTTTACCAATAAGTCAAAAGAAAAGCCATTATATTTTAAGGTACATTTTTTATAAAAAATAAAATGATACCAGTTTGACAATTAATAAATTCGTCTCTCTGGAATCACACCTCTTACACCACCAGTGGGATTGTCACAATCTCCTAAAAAGCGCGGGATTAAATGGATGTGACAATGAAAAATCGTTTGACCTGCTGCCTGCCCACAATTTGCACCAATATTAAACCCATCAGGTTCATACCTTTGCTCTAGATAAGCTTTCCCTTGTTGAAGAAGCTCATCAATAGCCGCTTTTTCTTCCATCGTACAATCAAAATAAGTTAAAACATGACGTTTAGGAACAATTAGAAGATGCCCCTCATTGACAGGATGCTTATCAAAAAAAGCCTTCGCCAACGTATTTTTCTTAAAAAGAGGTAAATTCTGGCAAAATAAACAATTCATTCTATTACCTCCTTTCTATTTTCGACGCTTTCGAGTCCAACGTAACCCTCTAATTAGGGCTTCATTGAAGTGATACCAATCATGTCCGCCAGTAAATTCACGATAAGTTAAGTCCCAACCCATCTCAGTTAGGCACGTAGTAAATCGTCTGTTATCAGCCAAAAGAGAATCACTTGTCCCACACGAAAGATAGAGTGAAGGTCTTGCTTGACCGCCTAATTGTTCAACTAGTGACAATAAGTCTGGCTCTTCCTGATAGTGATTTAACTCACTTCCAAATGCTGATTCAAGGTCTCTTGCTAGATATTCTCCAACAATCTCTTGCCTAGCCGATAAACTTGGCAGTTTAGCTAAACGAGTTAGATTTTCCGACATAAACAATGTTGCAGCCGAAAAAGCTAACGCATTACCAAAAATGTGAGGATAAGTTAGAGCTAATTTAAGCGCTCCATAGCCACCCATTGAAGCGCCAATCACAAATGTATCTTCTCGATCACTAGACACATTAAAGCTAGTTTTTATTATACGTGGCAACTCTTCACCAACATAAGTAAAATAAGGCAAACCATGATTCATATCAGTATAAAAACTGCGGTTTACCTCTGGCATGACAAAAATTAAATCATATTTATCTGCATAAACAGACAACATCGTGTGCGTCAGCCAGCTCTCATGATTCCCCTCCAAACCATGCAACAAATAGACAACACGGTAATGCTCGATCTCCTGATAATTTTTCGGCGTCAAAATAGATATTCCTGTATCCATTCTCAATGTTTCAGAATAAAGCGTTCCTCTTAGTATCATTCGCCTCTCCTTAACTATTAGTTTATTCCATCATATCATACACAAGCAATCATTATAAAACAAAAAGAAAAATACTTTTCATCTTAATAGACGGAAAGTATCTTTCTTTTGAACGGATTTTATTTATAGGGTTAGACAAGATAGACCATTTTTACAATCGCCTGTCCTATCTACTTCATATTCTATCCCTAACCACCTGATAAATCAAGTAGTATCTTTGTTTTTTACAAAAAAACAAATTTATTATTTAAAACCAATCCTAATTATTGTCTAGACCAATTTAGTCTTTCTGCTCTCTTTTACTGCCAAAAAAAGTCGAAGCTAGAATGGTCGTCCTAGCTTCGACTAACTATCTTTAAATGTGTCTTTATTGCAATAGAACCGTTTTAAGATATTGCCCTGTATAACTCTCTGGTACAGTGATAATTTTTTCTGGTGTGCCCGTCGCGATAATTGTTCCACCGCCATCGCCACCTTCTGGCCCCAAATCAATGATATGGTCTGCGGTTTTGATCACATCTAAGTTATGCTCAATTACTAAAATTGTGTTACCAGCATCTACTAAACGCTCTAAAACACCTAGTAATCGACCAATATCATCTGTGTGCAACCCCGTTGTCGGCTCATCTAAAATATAGAAGCTCTTACCAGTTGAACGTTTATGCAACTCACTCGCCAACTTCATCCGTTGCGCCTCACCACCAGATAATGTCGTCGCTGGCTGGCCTAAGGTCACATAACCTAAACCAACATCAACTATCGTTTGAATCTTGCGATTAATTTTAGGAATCGGCTTGAAGAACTCGACAGCCTCCTCACAGGTCATATCAAGAATCTCCGAGATATTTTTACCTTTATAGTGAACCTCCAGCGTTTCTGAATTATAACGCTTGCCATGACAAACCTCACATGGCACATACACATCTGGAAGGAAATGCATCTCTATCTTAATGATCCCATCACCACGACAAGCTTCACAACGACCGCCTTTCACATTAAAACTGAAACGCCCTTTCTTGTAACCACGAACTTTCGCCTCAGTTGTCTTAGCAAATAAATCACGAATATCATCAAAAACACTGGTATAGGTAGCTGGATTACTTCTTGGTGTCCGACCAATTGGGCTCTGATCGATACTAATAATCTTATCAACCTCTTCATGCCCTGTCATTTTCTTGAATTTTCCAGGCTTATTTGAATTTCGATTAATTTTTTGAGCCAATGCCTTTTTCAAAATTTGATTAATAAGCGTGCTCTTACCTGAGCCTGACACCCCCGTAACAGCCACAAACTTTCCTAAAGGAAAATCGACTGTCACATTTTTCAAATTATTCTCTGAAGCGCCAGTAATTCGAATCTTTTTACCATTTCCCTTACGACGCGTTTTTGGAACAGGAATCTTCTTCTTACCAGATAAATACTGACCAGTAAGAGAATTAGGGTTATCTTCTACTTCTTGTGGTGTCCCTGCCGCAACAATTTCTCCACCTTGCGCTCCTGCACCTGGGCCAATATCAATTAAATAATCTGCTGCTTTCATCGTATCTTCATCATGCTCAACCACGATTAATGTATTACCAAGGTCACGCATTTTCTTTAATGACTCAATTAATCGATCATTATCTCGTTGATGTAAGCCAATAGACGGCTCATCAAGAATATACAAAACACCTGATAGATTAGAACCAATTTGAGTCGCTAAACGAATCCGTTGAGCTTCTCCACCTGATAACGTACCAGATGCACGACTTAATGTAAGATAATCGAGTCCAACATTTTGTAAAAAGGTCAGACGGTCCCTCACTTCTTTCAAAATTGGACGAGCTATCATGGTTTCCTGTTCACTCAATTCCAACCCTTCAAAAAAGTTTAAAGCGTTAGTAATTGATAACATGCTAACTTGACCAATATGTGTATCAGCAACTTTTACAGACAATGCTTGAGGATTTAAGCGGTAGCCGTGACACGTTTGACAGGGTAATTCTGTCATATACAAACGCATTTGTTCACGAGTATAATCACTGTTTGTTTCATTATAACGTCGTTGAATATTATTAATAATTCCCTCAAAAGGCACGTCCACATCACGAACGCCACCAAATTCATTTTCATAATGAAAATGGAACAGCTTGCCATCTGAGCCATGTAAAATAATATCTCGCTGCGCATCGGACAACTTATTAAACGGTGTATCAAAATTAATTTTAAACGTCGCACACGCCTGCTCTAACATTTGTGGATAATAATTAGAACTAATCGGATTCCATGGCGCAATCGCCCCTTCTCTTAAACTGAGACTTGGTTCTGGCACGATTAGGTCTTCGTCAACTTCAAGCTTCATACTCAAGCCATCACAATCAGGACAGGCTCCAAATGGCGCATTAAATGAGAAGAGGCGAGGCTCCAGCTCCCCTACCGAAAAGCCACAATACGGACACGCGTAGTGTTCACTGAATAAAATCTCCTCTTGCCCCATAACATCAACGAGAGCATAGCCTTCCGCTAAACGCAAAGCTGCCTCAAATGAATCAAACAAACGAGATCTAATTCCCTCTTTAATAACAATTCGATCAATAACTATTTCGATTGAATGCTTCTTATTTTTATCCAACTCAGGTGTTTCCGTCACATCATACAATTCGCCATTGACACGGACTCGCACATAACCTTCTCGTTTAACCATTTCAAAGACCTTTTTATGCTGGCCTTTTTTTCCAGAAACGATTGGCGCCAAAATCTGAATCTTGGTTTTTTCTGGATACTCTAACACTCGATCCACCATCTGTTCAACCGATTGACTCGAAATCTCCGTCCCATCATTTGGACAAATTGGATGCCCAATTCGTGCAAACAATAAACGCAAATAATCATTAATCTCTGTAACAGTCCCTACAGTTGAACGAGGATTTTTACTTGTTGTTTTTTGATCGATTGAAATAGCTGGGCTCAACCCATCAATACTATCAACATCAGGCTTGTCCATCTGCCCTAAAAATTGACGCGCATACGCCGACAAGCTCTCTACATAGCGGCGTTGCCCCTCTGCGTACAAAGTATCAAAAGCCAGAGAACTCTTCCCTGACCCTGATAAGCCAGTCACTACAACAAATTTTTCTCTTGGTATCGTCACATCTATATCTTTTAAATTATGGGCTCGCGCACCATGAATAACAATTTTATCGTTAGCCACTTTCTAACCTCCACTAGCACTTCATCAGTACTTTTACTTGCTTGCTTTTAATTCTAAGACCGTATCACGCAGAGTAGCCGCACGCTCAAAGTCAAGAGCTTTAGCTGCATCTTTCATGTCTTTCTCCAGACGCATAATCACATCGTCCTTCTCAGACTTACTCATCTTATTATAAGCCTTAGTAATATCGTATTTCTCACCATCGTCCTCAGCAACCTTCGTAATGCTAATTAAATCACGAACCTCTTTAATGATTGTCGTCGGAATGATGCCATGTTCCTTATTATAAGCCTCTTGGATTCCCCGACGTCTCGCCGTTTCATCAATTGCTTTTTGCATTGAATCAGTAATTTTATCTGCGTACATGATAACTTTACCTTCAGAATTACGAGCAGCACGACCACTAGTCTGTACTAAAGAACGTTCGCTTCTCAAGAAACCTTCCTTATCTGCATCTAAAATAGCGACCAAGGAAACCTCAGGAACATCCAGCCCTTCTCGAAGCAAGTTAATTCCGATCAACACATCGAACTCTCCTAAACGCAAATCGCGAATAATCTCTGTTCGCTCCATTGTTTTAATATCACTATGCAAATATTTAACCTTCATCCCAAGTTCTTTGAAATAATCAGTCAAATCCTCAGACATTTTTTTAGTTAAAGTAGTAATAAAGACCCGCTCATTCTTCTCAACTCTAAGGTTAATCTCACCGACTAAATCATCAATTTGTCCCATAATTGGCCGCACTTCAATGACCGGATCAAGCAATCCTGTCGGACGAATAATTTGCTCAATAACCTTATCCGTTTTCTCCATTTCATAAGGGCCTGGTGTAGCTGAAACATAAATAATTTGATTGATATGCTCTTCAAATTCCTCTAATTGTAAAGGACGGTTATCTAAAGCACTCGGTAAGCGGAAGCCATAATCCACTAGCATTTGTTTCCGCGCTCTATCACCATTATACATTCCACGAATTTGTGGCAGAGAAACGTGAGATTCATCCGCAACAATTAAGAAATCTTCTGGGAAAAAGTCTAATAGTGTATAAGGGGCTTCCCCCTCTTTACGTCCATCCATATGACGAGAATAGTTTTCAATTCCTGAGCAATAACCCATTTCACGCATCATCTCAATATCATAATTCGTTCGCTGCTCTAGTCTCTGAGCCTCTAACAGCTGATCATTGTCTCGTAAAATTTTCAAGCGCCATTCCAGTTCCTCTTGGATATTAGCAATCGCCACTTCCATCTGATCATCATTCGTCACAAAATGTTTCGCCGGGAAAATCGCCACATGCTCACGCTCACTCATGATTTCACCAGTCAAAGCATCGACTTCACGAATCCGTTCAATTTCATCGCCGAAAAATTCAACTCTCATCGCATGCTCATCACGAGAAGCGGGAAAAATTTCAACAACATCACCGCGCACTCGGAAACGTCCACGTTGAAAATCAATGTCGTTTCGTTCAAACTGAATGTTAACAAGCTCTTCTAGTAACTTGCTACGATCCATCTCCATCCCAGCTCTAATCGACAAAACTTGGTCTTGATATTCCGTCGGATTACCCAAGCCATAAATACAAGACACTGAAGCAACAACAATGACATCATTTCTTTCCAATAAAGAACTCGTCGCTGAATGTCGTAATTTATCAATTTCATCATTAATACTGGCATCTTTTTCTATATAAGTATCACTCGAAGGCACATATGCTTCTGGTTGATAATAGTCATAGTAACTGACAAAATACTCCACAGCATTGTTGGGGAAAAACTCTTTAAACTCACCATAAAGTTGACCTGCTAGTGTTTTATTATGCGCGATAACTAAGGTAGGCTTATTGATTTCCTGAATGACATTGGAAATGGTGAAGGTCTTCCCCGTTCCGGTTGCTCCTAATAGGATTTGCCCCTTTTCACCTGCTAAAATCCCCTCTGTTAGCTGTTTTATCGCCTGAGGTTGATCGCCATCTGGTTTATACTTCGATACTAACTCAAACTGACGATCCGTTTCTCTTTCAATCACAGTATCTCCTCCTTGTTTAACACACAATAATGATTGCCTCAGCTTACTAATGAAGCACCTTAGACTTACCGGAAAATGAACCGCACATTCTCATAAGTACTATCACTATCTCTCATTTATAGCATGCATTATGGAAATGTTCATTTTCTGAAAGAAAGCAAAATGGTGAGACGACCAGAGAGTCACTCACCTGATTTCACCCTTTTCTATTCAGAGATAAAAAAAAGAATTGTCTGTTGAAAACACCATTATCACAGTCTTTCAAAGACAAAACATGTGTTCCGTATTCATCTCTATTATTCTATCACACCGAACGTATTTTCGCCACCAAAAAGCAATAAAAGTTAAGCAACCATCATGTAAGAAATTGAAAATAGTTTCATTTTAACCTTTCTCTTTTCATTTTAATTTATCTAATATATAATGGAATCTGCTGAAAAGTAGGTCTGCAGGATGCGAGTAAAGTAGCTCCTGGTCATTTCCGACTCTACTGAGGATCATTGCATTTGAATGAATTAATTTAACAAGAAAATATTCGAAGCTAACCTATTTATTTAAGCCAGCTATAAAAAGGTCAAGTAAAAACTGAACTATTTTAAAATTGTTTGTTGTGATTTTTAATGCAACATAAATAAACCTAGAGAAGAATACAAATTTTTTCTAGGTATCTG
>NZ_JCAQHY010000103.1:0-11198 GCF_059621045.1 Vagococcus sp. WN80Y | reverse complement strand
TTGGTCATAAATTGGCCTAATCAACTCAATGCACAAAAAATATCTTGGCGATTATCAGTTATTCTGATTGTCACCAAGATATTTTTCTGTTTTAAGAGAGTTTTGTCCCACCCTCTTTTCTTTAGTAAATTACCAGTTTTTCTTCGTAATTACTTGAAAGAAAAGGATTTACTTAGCTAAACATTAATTCTAAGCTATTAAGGAAAAGAGCCAAATTTACTAATGCTTATTTGAGGTAGTTTAGCGACTTACGAGGTTAGAAGTCAGTTTGATAATAGTTACTAACTGTGATATAACTAGGTTGATTAGAGGTTAGGTCTTGGTTATTAAGTTGAATCAAGGGCTTTTTAATAACAAAATATTTAACTATATAAAAAGAGATGTACGTGAAAGACGGGCGATGTTGAAACAACAGCGTTATTCTAGTTGTATGTGTTAAAAAGGTGATTGTATCAGCTTTATATGAGAATATGTCATGAGTTAAAATAACGTTTCTGGATGAAGTGATGTAAGCTTTTGTGGATTTGAACAGGTTGAGATTTATTTCATTAATAACAGGGCTGTTTATTAGTTGAAAATAAACAGAGTGCTCAGTGTTTAATAACAAAATATTCAACTACGAAAAGAGAGAGGTACATGAAAGACGGACAAAGTTGAAACAACGGCTCTATTTTAAGTGTATGCGTTAAAAAAGGTTATTGTACCAGAGGTTTAAGTGGATAAATTATGAATTAAAATAACATTTTGGGATGAAGTGATGTAAGCTTTTGGCGATTTGAACAGGTTGAGAATTATTTCATTAATAACGGAGCTGTTTATTAGTTGAAAATAAACAAAGTGATCAGTGCTTAATAACAAAATATTTAACTATATTAAAAAGAGATGTACGTGAAAGACGGGCAATGTTGAAACAACAGCTTTATTTTAAGTATATGAAGTTGGCAGCTGATTATGTTGGTTTTACATTGACAAGTAATGAGTTAGCATGACTTTTAAGATTGAGGAAATGCTAGTTTTTGAGGAGTTGAACAAGTCGAAAAAAATTCCATTTAACAACTATTTTTTTATTAAAGGAAACAAATTAGTATAAGTTGTCGGGGAAAACAATTAGCAGTAAAAGCTTTTTTTCATACTTAATAATGCTAGGAAAGTGAATCGACTCTTGAAAAGAGGGAGGCTGATAAATTAAACTATACCCTATAGAATGCACGCTTTTTATTTCGTGTCTATTCTATAGAGTACAGTTTATTAAGTCAGGCCCTTTTATTGGTAATAGTTAGTTATGTGACTAAAAATAATCACTGAAATAAGCTGTTTCGTTAGGAATGATTCGTTCTAAAGAACGAATGGTTTCCTTATCAGCATCAATCCGATCAATAGTGTGAAGATAGGTAGGCCGTTTGTAGCTCATAAACATCGTAGAAAGAGTTTGTATGTCTAATTTTACTGCTTTACCAAGAGGCTCATCTGTTATTGTAACGGTATCATCCTCGTTCCAAATTAAGCCGAAGATCCCGTTGTTCCAGCTTGCCACCGGATCTTCTACGACAAAGTGAAATGGCTTGACTGTGCTATCGAATGGGTATTTTTTCAAGAATTCTCTAACATCGACAATGCGCGCCATAAAGAAGGGGGAAATTGTTTCTTTCATCTCACTATCTTCAAAGAGAAAAGCAATAGGTTCGTTACGATAGACCTCACCTTTAACAAAATTTATCATCGAGAAGTGAGCAGAGATAAAGTTCCAGAGGCCTATTCGTGCTTCTTGGTTTAAATAGATCATTTCTTTGATATGAAAGACTTCCTCAGCAATCCAATATAAGCAATAGCCAGTGGGTTGGTTTTCTGCATTGTAATAAACAGCTGCAATTCGTTCTTCTTCGTTTTCCCACCGCCAATATTCGTCCCAGTTGAGGGGCGTCCGAATCATTGCACCATGATTTTTACGCGCAAACTCGTCGTAAACAGCTATGACATCTGGGTGATTATTTTCCAAGCGTTCAACTGAACCGGAAACAGGAACTGGTTTTGGCAATTGGGAATCTTTAACTCTAAAGGTCATCATGTCCGACATGATTTCCCAACCTTTTCGGCGATAGTAGGGGATGCTGTAGGGATATAAATAAGAGATCCATTGTTTTTTAGCACGCATTTTTTTTAGAGCTAATTCAATTAAGTCTTGCATTAAACCTAAACTAGCATATTCTGGATAGGTACCAACCCCAGTAATGCCGCCCATTTTATAAATTTCACCATGAATATTAACTTCGCATGGATAAATAGCTAATTGTGAAATCAACGTATCTTGTTCGTCGAACCATCCTATAACATCAGCAGATTTCAAGACAGGTCGCTTTGCTTTTGCTATTTCACTGCCGTCTTCGTAGCCACTTTCTTCAATATCTGAGTCTGTGACTTGAAAAACATAGCGCAACAATTCATTAAATTGCTCTAAATGCTTAACTTCAACGGGCTTAATTGATAGCCGTTCCCGAATTTTATCTCGATTCATTTTATTAACCTCACTTATTTTAAACACATTTACTACAGTCATTATAACAAATTAATATCTATTAATGAAAAAATAAGCTATCACTTATTTTCACTTTAGTTTGTCGATTGAAAAGACTTTTCAAGTGGCTGAAAGATTGCTATAATCAAGAGTGCTGATTGAATAGAAAGTAGGAATATATAATGAATTTAGAAGAAATGAAGAAAAGACAGGAAAAGATTCGCAATTTCTCGATAATCGCGCATATTGACCATGGTAAATCAACCTTGGCCGATCGGATTTTGCAAAAAACTGAAACAGTTTCTGACCGAGAAATGCAAGAACAGCTGCTTGACTCCATGGATTTGGAAAGAGAGCGTGGAATCACGATTAAATTGAACGCTGTTGAGTTGACTTATTCAGCTAAAGATGGCGAAGAGTATATTTTTCATTTAATCGATACTCCAGGACATGTGGATTTCACCTACGAAGTGTCTCGTAGTTTGGCAGCATGCGAAGGGGCTATTTTAGTGGTGGATGCTGCTCAGGGGATCGAAGCGCAAACGTTAGCTAATGTTTATTTGGCCATTGACAATGATTTGGAAATTATTCCAGTTATTAACAAAATTGATTTGCCTGCGGCTGATCCTGAGAAGGTTCGCAAAGAAATTGAAGATGTTGTGGGAATTGATGCAAGTGATGCGGTTCTCGCCAGTGCTAAAGCGGGGATTGGGATTGAAGATATTTTGGAACAAATTGTTGAACTAGTGCCTTCACCTCAAGGGGATATAGAAGCCCCATTGAAAGCTTTAATTTTTGATTCAATTTATGATAGTTATCGTGGCGTTGTACTGAATGTCCGAGTGATGGAAGGTATGGTTAAGCCAGGTGATGAGATCATGATGATGCAAAGTGGTAAGAAATTTGAAGTTATTGATGTAGGTGTCTTTTCTCCGAAAGGGATTTCTCGTGATCGCTTAATGGTTGGCGACGTTGGGTATGTAACTGCTGGAATCAAGACAGTAAAGGACACGCAAGTCGGTGATACAATTACTTTGGCGAATAATCCTGCTGCTGAGGCATTAGATGGATATCGTCGCATGAATCCAATGGTTTTTTGTGGCCTTTACCCAATTGATACATCTAAGTACAATGACTTACGTGAGGCTTTGGAAAAGTTACAATTAAATGATTCGGCTTTAGATTTTGAACCGGAAACTTCTCAAGCCTTGGGATTTGGTTTCCGCTGTGGTTTTTTGGGGCTGTTACATATGGATGTGGTTCAAGAGCGGTTGGAACGTGAGTTTAATTTGGAACTAATTACAACAGCACCGTCTGTAATTTATCATGTCAATAAAACAGATGGCTCACAAGTAGTAGTGGATAATCCAGCTGAATTTCCAGAACCTGGTGTGATTGATTCAGTTGAGGAACCGTATGTTAAAGCATCAATTATGGTGCCTAATGATTATGTTGGAGCTGTCATGGAGTTATCTCAGCGTAAGCGTGGTGATTTTGTTACGATGGATTATTTAGATGATTACCGTGTAAATGTTGTATACGAATTACCGTTATCCGAGATTGTTTTTGATTTCTTTGATCGCTTGAAATCCAGTACAAAAGGCTATGCGTCTCTTGATTATGATATTACTGGCTATAAAACAAGTCGTCTAGTTAAGATGGATATTTTATTGAATAGTGAAACGGTTGATGCCTTGAGTTTTATCGTTCACCGAGATTTTGCTTTTGAACGTGGTAAAGCAATTGTTGAGAAGTTAAGAAAATTAATTCCTCGTCAGCAATTTGAAGTGCCAGTTCAAGCGGCAATTGGTCAAAAAATTGTCGCGCGTTCTGATATTAAGGCCCTGCGTAAAAACGTATTAGCCAAGTGTTATGGTGGCGATGTGTCGCGTAAACGTAAATTATTAGAGAAACAAAAAGATGGTAAGAAGCGTATGAAACAAATCGGTTCGGTTGAAGTTCCGCAAGAAGCCTTCATGGCCGTTTTGCGTATGGATGAGGATGAAAGTAAGAAGAAATAAAGGTTTATCGCATTCTCCAAAATAGAAATGTTAGTCATGGTTCGTAATAAGAGCTGTGACTTTTTTTGTTTTAAAAAGGTGTTAGGCGCTTATTTTATTGATTATGTTATAATAGTTAAAAATGGAGCGTAAAATTATGAAGAAAAAAATAGTAATAATTGGTGGTGTAATCTTTGTAGTGGCTTTAGCTTTTCTATTAGTCAATAAAAAGATAAAGGATGATGAGGCGGGGCAATTGGTAGCTGGTGGATATGGCTCATATATACAACACTTAAATGTAACAATTGATAAAGTCGAAAAAGAAGCAATTGTTGTTATTGCCAATGAGGATACATTTTCACCAGAAACTGTTAAGCAAGGAGATAAGATTAAACTTCTTTTAATCGAACCGATTGAAGATAACGAATTGAAGAAAGGTCAGAATCTCAAATTAAGATATCTAACCATTGATGAAGAGACTGAAATACCAGAGATAACTATGGGGTATCCGGCGAACCTTTATGATGGTGGAACTGAGATCATAGACAATTAAGCATGTTTAACATCTAATAATCGCGAATCAAGTGGAGGGTGAGGATTTTGTCTTACTCTCTTATTTTTTTTAGTTCGATTTATAAGAATAGCACAAGCTACATAAATTTACCGGTCAACATCATAAGAGTTGAAACCGCAAAAGTAAGTCCTATCAAAACCCCTGTAAGAATGAAGAGAATTCCAACCAGTATCAGCATTCGTCGGTGTCTATTCTTAATTTTTTTTCGACTAAATACTATAAGGAGAATGCCAGGTATTAAAGGAATAACGAAACTAATCGTGGCAGCAATTAACATAACACTATTTTCTAAGTGATTTTTAAGGGTCAAGTAAAACCTCCATGATAGATGACTTTTATTTTTGATTAATTGCATTCTAAGTATAGCAATTAATGTAACTGATGAGTCTCACAAAAAGAAAAAAGCTCTCGATTGAGGGATATCCCCCTTAATCAGATGAGCTTATTGAGCAACTCGTACCCACTTAGTTGGCTCGCTTAATTGGTTATCAGTTGTAGCGTATAAATTGGGAATTAAAAGGGTATTTATGTCGACTATTTCTAGTTCCATTGTCGGCTTTTGTCCCAAATTATATAGTTCAATGTGTGGCTGGTCAATACGAACGTGCTTGGCAGGAAAAACCAAATTTTTTTGAGACTGTTGACTAAAAGTTAAGTCTTCATTGGTAGCCGTAATCGTCATGGTTTGGTTCTTTTCTCTATCAGATTCTTGAATCCAAGTACCTTCTAACTGTGTTAACACGATTTTTTGATCTGCGGTGAAATCGTGAGTATCATCGGGAACCGCTTTGATGATATGACTACCAACTGAACTTCCAATGGCCATTAAAACGATATTACCTAAATAACCAACTCCTCCTAACCCGATTACGACAACAAGGGCGGTGAGTATTTTTTTCATGCAATGAGCCTCCTATTTTAGGGATATTTTATCTAGAGTGAGTATAACAAAAAAAGGATAATTTTGATATTTTGTTGCCCAGGTTAGTTGGTATTTGTAAGGCGATTAATGTAAAAAGAGAGTAAAAAAATGGAAGTGAGTAAGGAAATACCACTAAAATTTTACATTATAAGTCTATGCTAGTGGAGGATCACTTGTTATACTTGAATTAACGAGATTAGAGAGGATGACAAGCGTGCTGACAAAAGGGAACTGGCAAGAAAGAGTTTACCGAGAATTATGTGACCTAATTACCCGTCATAAAAATAGTAATCAATATGTGGTTTTTGATTGGGATAACACTTGTATTATCAATGATATTGGTGAGGCGGTTTTCAATTATCAATTATGGGAATTAGCATTTGATCTGACACCAGAGGCCATGAAAGAAGTGCTTGTAAAAGGAATTCCTGATGGCTATCTTAACAGCAGATGGACAAGTTTGGAAGGGAACTCTATTAGTATGGAGGCTATTACAGCTGACATCTTGCTGAGCTATGAGCTTCTTTATCAACGTTATGAAGGATTTTTGGGTAGTGAGAAAATCGAAATTATTAGATTAAGTCGAGAATTCAAAGAATTCACGACAAAATGTCGTTTCCTATATGAGGCAATTGGAGACTCTTTTTCGGCTGATATAAGTTATCCTTGGGTCACTTATTTCTTAGGTGGAAAAACTGCTGAAGCTATACAAAGTTTGACGATTGAAGTTCTGAAAAAAGAATTGATAGCTGATTTGACCTATGAAACATGGGATAGTCCTAATGAGTATGATAGCCAAAGCGGTAGTGTCAGTGTTAGATTTAAGCGAGGCATTCGCCTTATTCCTGAAATACAAGAGTTGATGAGTATTTTTATGGAAAATGGCATCGATGTTTATATTGTTTCAGCGTCAAATAGGGATGTCGTGTTGCCTTTTGTGACAGGTCAGACTTATGGTTATCAGTTGCCAGCTGATCATGTTTTTGGTATGCGTTTAAAGGAGAAATCAGGGCTGTTTTTGTCTGAATTAGATGAGCTATTTAGCCAAACCCAAGGGAACGGTAAGACGGAAACGATAAAAAACAGTATCGGTTCGCTTTATCAAAATAGAGGGCCTTTGTTAGTTGCAGGTGATAGTGATGGAGATGCAGCGATGCTAACTAACTTTTCAGATACGGAACTTTCTCTAATTATTGATCGTCGAAAAGGTGGAGAGATCGGAAAATTAGTTGACAGGTCAAGAAGGGATAAGAACAGATACCTTGTTCAGGCGCGAGATGAAAATAGAGGCTGTTATCTTAATAGCAGTGAATCTGTTTTGCTGAACTAACAAAAAAACATACTAAGATTAGTATGTTGGATAAATGATGAACTACCAAACCTGCTAATCTTAAGTATGTTTTGGCTGATTCTAATAAAATTAAAGCTGAGCTTGTTTTTTACGTCGTGAGTAGATGATAACACCCACGATAGCGATGATTACTATACCTAGTAAGCCATATCGTGCAATGGCTTCACCTGTTTGAGGCAGCTTATCACGATCATTTTTCACTTTTTTTGCTTGATCCTGTAGATTATTTAAATTTTCAGGCTCAGCTTGATTCTTTGAGACATCATTAGCAGGGACATTAAAATCAATAATGTCACTATAATTTCCTTTTGTATCAAGGACGACAATTTGAATGTGTTTTGGTGCGGTGCTGTATTGACGGGCAACAATACCGTCTTCATGGGTGTAAATTTCAGCGGTGACTTTGTCAGAATCAGCTGTAACATAGGCAATACAACTTGGATCAGTTTTAAATGATAATAGTTTTTTTTCTGTATCAAATTTAATATCAGTTACTTTAATAGTAGCTTCATTATTTTTTGTTAAAAAGTAATAAGTGTATGTCAGTGTTTCATTCTGATCGGTCACGATTAAAAATGTTGCTTTAGTGAGTCCAGCCTTGTCCATTGCTGGAGGACCATCCAAGAATGTAATAGATTTAATTTTAAAGGCTTCGATAGCTTCAATAATTGATTTGAATTCTTCAGCCGTAACAGGGGTTCCTTTGGTGAACTTACCATAATTTGAATCGTCATGTCCTTCAAGAGAGCGTATCTCAGATTTACTGTCTGTTGAAGAGAGAGCAGTTGATGAGCTTGAACTTGTAGGAATCTCTTTTGATTCTAAGCTAGAGTCACTTGGGATGCTGCTAGTATCTGTACTTGTTTCTGTTGAGTTACTGTTGAGCAAGGTACTTTCCTCAACTAGAGATGTAGAGGTTGTTTGAGTCGTATCATCTGCAAAAGAGTTTGTAGGAAAACTAATCGCTAGAGTGGCAATTAATCCGACTAACAATAATTTCTTTTTAATCATAAGGATTCTCCTTTTATAGGTAGAGTTTGTGTTAGTGATAACTTTATGTATAGACTAGTAAGAGTTACTCACTAAAGTGAGAGGTGTTCATTTTTCGGTTGTATTAACATTTTGGTAACCTCTTCGTAATAATTGTAACATTTTTAGCTGGAATTACAACAAAATTGTTTAGCATTTGTCAACAAGGATAACTTTAGTAAGTCGGAAAATAGAAAGAAAAGCGTAATGAAGAGATTTTAGTAGCAATCTTGCTTATTTTAGGTTAGTATGTCTAATAAGCAATCAATTGCAAGGTCACTAAAGGAGATGGATGACATGGGATTAAATCGTTTATCAGCCATTTTTCCTCGATCAATTGTCGGATGTTAACGCTTGATAGAATGGTGTTAAGCTTATCTTAAAGACAAGACATGGAGGAAGTTAAAATGACAAAAATTGTAAATTCAGTAGTAGATTTAATTGGAGATACGCCTATTGTAAAGTTAAATCGCATTGTGCCGACAGAGAGTGCGGACGTTTATGTTAAGTTGGAGTTTTTCAATCCAGGCAGTAGCGTAAAGGATCGAATTGGTTTAGCGATGATTGAAGAAGCTGAAAAAGATGGACAATTAAAATCTGGTGACACCATTGTCGAGCCAACTAGTGGAAATACAGGCATTGGTTTAGCGATGGTAGGTGCTGCTAAAGGCTATCCTACAGTTATTGTCATGCCTGATACAATGAGTATTGAACGGCAAAAAATTATGAAGGCATACGGTGCTGAGTTGATATTAACGCCAGGGGCTCAAGGAATGAAAGGGGCAATAGCAAAAGCAACTGAATTAGCTGAACAAGATGGCTTCTTTATGCCTCTCCAATTTGATAATCCTGCTAATGCTCGGATACATGAAGAAACAACAGGACAAGAAATTTTATCAGCTTTTGCTGATTTATCACTGGATGCTTTTGTTGCAGGTGTAGGGACTGGAGGAACGATAACGGGGGTTAGTCATCGTTTAAAAGCTGTCTATCCAGAAATAAAAATTTACGCAGTTGAACCGGAAGAGTCACAGGTTCTTCAGGGGGAAGAACATCATCCTCATAAAATTCAAGGAATAGGTGCTGGTTTTATTCCAAAGGTATTAGATGTTACTTCTTACGATCAAGTTGTATCTGTTTCTAGTGAGGAAGCAATTTTAATGGGGCGTCAGATAGCTCAAAAAGAAGGGATTCTAGTTGGTATTTCGGCTGGAGCAGCTATTAAAGTGGCATTGGATCTAGCGAAGGAGCTTGGTAAAGGGAAAAAAGTTTTGGCAGTTGTACCAGATAATGGGGAACGATATTTATCAACTGCACTTTATGATTTTTAGCAGGCGCTCTAGTACGATATCTGATGTTATTTATGATAAACTACAGGAACATGGTGAAAACTGTGTTCTTTTTTATCGGATGATACTATCGGAGGGAAAAGGATGATTGAGCTGCGACACATTTCAAAAGTGGATTTGAAGGAGCTATGGCGTATTAGTTATCAAGAAGAGCGACCTAGATGGGTAGAATATGATGCGCCTTTTTTACATGAGTATCATGCATTATCTTGGGAGCGGTTTGAATTGACTGAGAGTGATTTCTTTTTATCTTCTGATGTGAAAGGTATTTATATAGAAGGAAGCATCCGCGGTGCGGTCAATCGTTACTGGGTTGATGAAACGACTCGCTGGCTAGAAATAGGTATAGCTATCTTTGATGAAAGCCTATGGGGGAAAGGCTATGCAACATGGGCTCTAAGGAGTTGGGTTACTGAGTTGTTTGAAAAAGAACGTCTAGTTCAACGTATTGGGCTAACTACTTGGTCAGGAAATCCTGGAATGGCTAAAGTAGCAGAAAAACTTAACTTCCAATTGGAGGGGCAATTACGAGCGGTTCGCTATTATCAAGGAAAGTACTATGATTCTCTTTATTATGGTTGTTTGCGCAATGAGTGGAAATAAATTATAGATAGTAATGATTGTTAGTTAGTAATAGTTCCTTGAAAAAAACTGAATTAGATAGTATGATAGATTATATTATAGGAAATGGAGTGAATGCTATGGCTCATTCAAAAGTAGAAGAGGCAATTAATCAATTAAAAGAGTCTGATATTCGAATTACTCCTCAACGTTATGCCATCTTGGAGTTCCTAATTGAAAGTCACACCCATCCAACAGCTGATGAAATATACAAAGCGTTAGTTGATCGTTTTCCTAGTATGAGTGTTGCAACTGTTTATAATAATTTACGTCTTTTTACTAAAATAGGTTTTGTTCAAGAGATGGCCTATGGTGACGCATCAAGTCGTTTTGATTTTAGTTCGCAACGACACTATCATGCAATTTGCGAAATATGTGGTAAGATTGTTGATACTTACTATCCTGGTTTAGAGGATGTGGAAGCAGCAACTGAGCAGTTAACAGGTTTTAAGATTAATGAGCATCGTATGGAGCTTTATGGAGTCTGTCCAGATTGCCAAGCTAAATAAGAAAATAATCGAGTCCATTCTCTCCTAATGAAGAGAATGGCTTTTTTTGTTACAGAGCAATATAGTATTGTGAGTAGGGGGAGCTACAAAAATTCTTTGTTAGAGCCAAATGATATTAAAAGAAAATAATGATAATAGGAAGGGATTACGAAGGTAAAGATTGATTTCTAGATTAATATTCGCGTTTAACTTTTTTTGTAAAAAAAGGCAAGATAATAGTTGCAATTTCCTAAAAGACTTGGTATATTATTACATGTCGCTGAGATGTGACAGACAAAACACAACATAAAAAACTTTAAAAAAGTTGTTGACATTGTCAACTGTGTTATGT
>NZ_JCAQHY010000102.1:0-10844 GCF_059621045.1 Vagococcus sp. WN80Y | reverse complement strand
CTGTTTCATTGCTTTCAACATACAATGGGAGTCTTGATTCGCCATCTTAATCGCAACGTATTTCCGTGTCTTTCGCTCTACAAACGTTGCTAAACAAGCTGATACACCACGTTTAGACACAACTGAGTCAGCTTCCCAATGACCAAAATCGGTGCGATTAATGAGTTCTTCTGGTCGGTCATTTACAGTCCTATTTTTGTAAAAACTGGAGACGGGTCGTTTAAGGGCTCTTCCCTTATTCTTCCGTTTATGTCTTTTCCCATGATGTCGTAAGTTTTTTATGTCAAAGTCAATAATTTGTCTATAGATCCAGTTGTAAATCGTGTTTCGACAAAGTTTAATACTCCGTACGGCATGGGCAATTTGTTCTGGTGACCACTTCATATCGAGGTATTTCTTAATGGTTCTAACGTTATGGATCGTGGCTTTGGTAGTGGTACCACAATTCGCTTTTCTCATGCGGGCTAAATGAGTTGCGCCACTTGCCTGATAAGGCAGCGAGGCAAGACTATTTGGTTTTCTAGTCTCGGAATTCCGTTTAATCTCTCTTGAAATCGTTGAGCGATGTCGACCTAAACGAGCGGCTATTTCAGATTGAGAGAGTCCGTCGAATAACCAAGCCTCAATTTTGCCGCGATCCTCTGATGATAAGTGATTATATGACATAAATAACCTCCGTGTTAGTTAAAAGATGTGTAAGTTAATAATAACAGTCAATTAATGAAAAGAGTTAAAGGGTGTTGCACTTCATTCTGACACGTAGGAGTAGATTTTGTAGGAGTAGTTTTTTAGTGCTGAACTAGCTTAGTTGTTTTTGTGGAGAGCGTGTTTATTCACATTAAGATTTTTTACTATTTTTCAGAATAAGACCTTTTATTTTGTTAAGTAAAGGAGAAAGGGAGCAGTAATAATAATGACAAAGAAAATAAGTATCATAGGAGCACTGATATGCATGATGATAGTAGGCTTTTCTGTATTCAACTATACAGAAAAAATATCTGCAAAATCTCAGACAATCAAATTATCAACTCAATCCTCAACGGTATCCTCAACTGAGATAGCTACACTTAATGTGGAAGACGAAGACAATTTTGAAAAAGCTGTCACACTTGTTTTGCCTGAAGGACTAACGTTGGATTTATCTCAAACATTGCTTATAAATAAGCTAGAGAAAGGAATTAGCTATGACTCTAAGAGTAATGAGGTAACTGTCTGTCTATCAAAAGAGCGAAAGCAAGAATCCAGTGTGCAATTACTAATTCATGGTACCCTCGGAGAATATACCTTGAGAGCTTCATCAAAGGGACAATTATCTAATAACATTACGTTAATAGTGGCGACGCCTGTAAGTGAAGAAAATAAACAAATAGAAAGTAGCAAAGAGTCAGCGGCTGTTAGAAAAAGAGATGAACAATTTTCTGAAAGTGATGTTCGTGGTGAAACGAAAAGTTCTGCAGGAGATAAGCTTACATTAGGATTTAGCACTCCAAGTAAGACTAGTTTATCAGGCGCCACAGACAGTGTTGGCTTAAAAGTCACTCCTGGAACAACTGATACAGCTAATCCACTTTATAATGGAAAATTAACAATAAAAATTGGAACAGGTTTATGGTTAAAAGGTTATACCAAGGATTTGACTGCTAGTTCAAAGATAAAAGATTATCAATATAGTTATATTGATAATACGTTGGTGTATTTGTTTAAGGATGGATTGAGTACAACTGATTTACCATCCATCGTATTCGACGTAATTCCAGGCGCATTGGCCGGGAAAGCAGGAAGTACTTTTGGGCTTGAAGCGACTTTTTCTGGAACAACATCTACAGGAGCCATTTATGAAGAAAAGACTGTGACAGGGCCTATTTTTTCAGTTAGTGGGGTAACATATACTGCTCCGTCAACAACTAATTTGAAGTTTAATAAACTTCTTAGTGCCTCAGGAATGCCCGGACAAACTATTGCTTTTAGTAATAGCATAGTGACAGTTCCTGAGTGGACTACTCGTCAATTTGAAAATTTTATTATTAAAACAGAGGCAATAAATGAAAATGCAAAAGGTCATTGGGATTTTTTACGTCAAGGACCTATCACAGAAAGTGGGGCTTTAGATAAAAGAAATGATAAAAATCGTAGAGTTGTCACAAAAAAGGAGGGAGATGTCCAGACGTCTGAAACAGGTCAATATTTAATGACGCAAAATCAGTGGGGGGCTTATACAAATTTTAAGATACCAGCTAACGCTGTTCCAGGGAGCACCTACGAGTATAAATATTCCTATTATGATGGCGAACGTTTAATTTTATCTACCTCAATGATAGTGACTGTAACAGAGATTAAATCGACAGTTTCTTATCGAACTGATAGTCAAAAAGAAATAGCTGCTGGAGAAGGCTTTCTAGATCAGACAATATGGCCTAGTGTAAATACCGCTGGGAAAGGAATAACAGATAATCAGTCCGTCTATGTTGTTCCAGAAGGGTTGACTCCCGAATCTTATACTTACCGTAATAGTGTAACGTTTGGAAGTCTTTATTATCAGTACAAAACGGATTCACCAGATACTTGGACTGAGTTAAAAGAACCAGTAGCTGGCTGGAAAGGATTAACATTTAAAAATGTAAAAAATAAAAAGGACATAAAAAAAATCAAATTAGCTTATCCAGAAACAATAACAGGCTATGAGATATACTCACCTGCTCTTATTAGATATTCCTATTCAGGGGCTAAATCAGGTGATACCTATACTATTGTGAATGAGTCTAACTCTTATTTAGATAATAATAATGGTTTGTTAGTATCCGTTCCTAAATCAGCCGATTTAGTATCTACAGTTAAGGATTTTACTTCTTCTGTAAGAACATTGGGTGTAAATAATAGCGAAACGTCAGGATTTAATAGTAGTTATAAAAATGGTGAATCATTCATTACGAGACATGCGATGGTTTCACCTCAGTACGCGCCATTTGAAAAACCTTACCGATTTGTTATAGTTCCACCAGGTGTGATAGTTAAAAAGAATAGTGAAGGATTTCTCCTGCCTTTTCAAAATTCTTCTGGTTATCGTATGGGAAATTCTACGTATCGAGTAGTACCTCAACAAGGAAGTACTGTTAATGAGAGTAAAATGTTAGCAGATGGCTCAACGATTTATTTTTTTAAAGATGATTATCCTCTGACTAAGACGGACGGTACCTATGATACACACTGGAAAACGGAATACACTTTTAATATTGATAAAGCTTTTTCTGGTAATTATGATGTCTTATTTGGGTTTGGATCAGCTGTTCGAGATAATTACACGAATACTGACAAAGTCCCCTTAAGCGATTCTGCTAAGGGAGTTTCAAAAGAAGTGAGGGAATATCTTGCTTCAAAAGGAATCGAAAGTACCCAGTATGTCCCTTATCGGAACACGCTAAAAGTGGTAGAAGATAATAATTTGGAAATCTATTCAAAGGTTAAGCTCACTTCAACAGATAACTATATTAATGTGACGGATCCCACCTCACTTATGGAAACTGTTCCAGGGCAAGCAATCGATTATCAAGTAGAAATAAAAAACACTGGAACAAGAGAAATGAAAGACGTATCAGTGATTGATATCTTACCTTACGCCAATGATACAGAAATTTTGTCTAGTACAGCTCGTAATTCGGCTTTTCAATTATTCTTGACAGGCTCAGTAAAAGGCATCAAAAAAAATGGAAAAGAACTACCTATTAATGGTTATACAATGACGTATTCCGAAAGTGAAACGCCTGAACGATGGGATCGAAGTGGCAATGTCATTGCAGGTGCACCTTGGGGAAGTCTGCCAGAAAATATAACAGATGTTCAAGCTCTTAAATTAACGTTAAAAGAGTCCCTCATACCTGGTGATTCCGTTCTTTTAAACTTTAAACTTCAGGTTCCAGCAGATGCTCCGAGAAGCACTGAGGCAATCAAGTATTTAGCTTATAATACGATTGCTTATCATTCTGATAAAAAAACAGCGGAATCAAATCGTGTCAGGGTTCAAACGAAAAAACCAGGCGCTTTAGAAATTTCTGGTCATGTGTTCGATGATTTGACACTTAATGGTTTGGTGGATAATCAAGAACCGTTATTTGATAGTCAAACGGTTAGTTTGTATAAAAAAGTTGGAACAAAATTTGAAAAAATAGATGAACGACAAACGACTGAATCTGATGGTCAATCGGGGTTTTATGTCTATAATGAAGAACTTGAAAATGGTGAGACATATAAGATTGGAGTGGATTTCTCCAAGTTAATAAAAGCAGGGTATACGCCTTCTGAACTTGCTAGTGAAAATGCGAGCGTCAAGATGGATGAAACAGATAAGACATTAGGATGGTTAACAAAGAATGGTCGTAGCGAATTTATTTTGAGTGATAAAGCTATTGCAGGTCATGCACCTAAATATGAATTGAACGCGCCAGTCTATAAGGCGACAAGCCTTTCAGCTATGGTTGCTTACGAGTATTTTGATGGGACGGTAAGTCAAAGAAAATCACTTCCGTCAAAAGGAATGTCACTAAAACTACAAAAAAGCGATGGGACTCCGATTAGAGATGAGAAAGGAAAAGAGATTGTTGCTGTTGTTGGTAAGGACGGGGCAGCGAACTTTGGACAGATTCCATTGGCTGTGGGAATCGACTACCAATTGATTTATCCTAATAGTCGAGCTTATAAATTAACCTATAAAAATGATAAAAATAAAGCTAAGCTCACATATGATGATGTGATGCAGACGACTGCTGAGTTTAGTACAAATTTATCAGAGACAGGGGAAGTCGCTCAATTTAGCTTTAAAGGTATTACACCGGGAAGTACGATTATAGCCAAGACCTTTACAACGGCTTACGATGTTTTACGTTTTGGAGATGTGTCCGAATCATTGACGTTTGGAAAAAATGGGAAACTAGCTCTCTCAGTTCTCGATACTCGAACTAGTCCAAATTCATTCAAATTGGAAGTAGAGGATAGTAGGATTGTGAAGGAGCCAAAGTGGAAGATTAGTGCAACTATTGCAACTGATTTACAAGCTGTAGAAGAGGGCGAAGTGGTGGCTAAATTATCAGGAGCTTTGGAGTATGTGGAAACCATTGCTGGTGTGACAAAAGCAAAAGCATTTTTACCAGGTGTGCCATTAACCATCAAGGAAGTGACGGGAATCGGAGAGGATGATCCTGATAATGTGGTGAATATTCCAGATAACTGGACCAAAACTTCAGGGGTAGTACTTAATATTCCAGCTGGAACACCAAAATTAAAAACTTATTCAACAGAAATTATGTGGACATTAACTAATGGTCCATACTAACAAGGTGGCTAAGTCTACCTATGAAGGAGGGAAGAGGTTTCCCAAATGTAACAGGACTTTATAGGAATACACTGATATTAGAACCATCTAAGATAATGGACGGTACTTATTTCAGAAAATAATCATAATGGAGGAAATAGGAATGAAAAAATCAGCAGTCGTTTTATCAACATTAGTATGTGGGAGTCTTTTAATGAGTAGCACATCACCTGTTTTTGCAGCAGCGAATGACGCTACAACAAAAGGAAGTGTAACATTTACAGCTGGGGATGATGAAGATACAGGTGGTCCAGTGGATCCGGGAGAAGAAGGCGGAGGCGGAGGTGGTACAACCGATCCTGGTGATGGTGGAAGTTCAACAGGTGCCTTACGCATTCAACATGTGACTAATTTTGATTTTGGTAGTCAAAAAATCGCGGCAGTAGATAAAACGTATGATGCTAAAGTCGTAAAATTTATCCCTACAGACACAGAAGAAACAGAGTATTTTATGTCTAACTTCTTACAGGTAGCGGATCTTTCTGGAGAACATAAAGGGTGGAAAGTCAAAGTAAGTGCGACTGATTTTAAACTAAAAGGTGGATCAGCTACTGATACGTTAAGAGGCGCAGAAATTCGTTTAGCTGGTTTCACAGAAGGTCAAGCAACAGGCGATGGGAAAACAACGACATTGCCTACTAATGATGCTGGCAAAACTTATAAAGCTATTACTGCCACAGCAAACACTATTTATAGTGCACCAAATGAAAAAGGGTCTGGTCTTCATACGTTGGTATTTGGTGAGAAATCAATCGCTAATGCCACTGCTAATACCACACATACAGGGGTTCAATTATTTGTGCCAGCCACATCACAAGCTAAGGTCGGAAGTTATCAAGCGGATTTAACTTGGACAATTACGGCAGGACCTCTCTAAAAAATAGTTGTAATAAGTACGGATAACGATTATGGAAGAAAAGAGGAAACTGAATGCGGTTCAGAAAATCATTAGGACTGATAATTGGATTAGCGCTATTTTTCTTGATGAGTGGGACAGCATTGGCGGAAGGAATCGGTTTTTCACAAAAACCGATTCTTCCTGACAATCAAAAAGAAGGTATAACAGGTTATTTTGATTTACAAGTAGTCTCTGGTAGCTCTCAAGAATTAAAAGTAGAGCTGACAAATAGTTCTGAAGAAGAGGTAACAGTTCTTGTCGATATTAATAGTGCAAGCACAAGTGATGCTGGAGATGTTCAATACGGTTCAAGTAAAAAGCCATTAGATGCTAGCTTACCAGTATCTTTTGCCGATTTGGTTAAGTATGAAAAAGAAGTGGTATTAGCTCCAAAAACAACTATTAGCTATCCCATTATGCTGACAGTGCCAAAAGAATCCTTTGATGGTGTCTTGTTAGGTGGCATTCAATTTAAACAAAAGAAGCCAAAGAAAGACACTGATCAAGGAAAAAAAAGCTTGCAGATAGTTAATAACTATTCGTATGAAGTTGCTATTCAATTAAGTGAAATAAATACGTCCGTTCAGCCTTCTATCCAATTACTTGATGTAAAGGCCTCACAATTTAACTATCGGAATGCCATTAAAGCAACATTGCAGAATCCAGAGTCCGCAGCGATTACAGATCTTGTAGTAACAGGTAAGGTGTATAAAGAGAAGGACAAAAAGGTTTTGTATGAGCAAACAAGTCAAGGCATGACGATGGCGCCTAATTCTAATTTTGATTTTGGCGTTATGTGGGGGAAATCAGAATTCCGTGCAGGTAAATACCGATTTGAAGGGAAGGCTAAGGCAAAAGAAGGCGAGTGGGAATTTCAAAAAGTATTTGAAATTACAAGTCAAGAAGCGAAAAAACTAAATGATACGGCTGTAGAAACAGAGAAAGATAAGCTGCTTCTTTATGTTTTTATTGGAATTCTTATTTTGATTTTGCTGATAGTAGCTGTATTAATTTTGTTTATGGTTAACCGACGAACAGATAAAAAACATCAAAAAGTGGCAAGAAAAAAAACGTCTAAGTCGTCAAAAAAGAGAAAAAGAGAACATTAGAAAAGAATGTGAGAGTTATTTAGTTGAAAGGAGGGGATTTTTGGTGAAAGTTATCAGACATATTATCCAAATAAGCATTATTTTCTTAGTCATGAGTATTCCCCAGACGATAGAAGCAGCCGAAATGCAGGTGGAGAGTAGCTTTACTTATAGTGGAAAGGTAACTGATAAGCCGATACCTCCAACTGATATTCCGCAGAAGGCAAAAAAAGGTGTCACAGCATTATTGGCGGGGAATTTGCCAACTACGGGAGAAGTACAATGTCTCGGAATTATGGTATTGGGTGTGGCTATCTTATTATTAGGAATGGTTGTTTGCTATCAGCGGCTGAAGAGAACGGCAGGTGAGGCACTGTGAAAAAAAGAATTCTTTTAGTTGGTTTGCTAGTAGTAACTTTGCTAGGAAATCAATTAGAGTCACTGGCGGCTGTCTCAACATCAAATAGGGCTTCTTTCGTGGAAAATGAGGCAAAAGTACCACCTGTTAATCCATTAGATCCTGAAAAACCAATTAAACCCGTTCATCCTGGAACAGCAGGCCCTTTGAGTATCAATGAGGCTTCTAATTATCAGTTTGGGACACAAAAAATGAGCAATGAGACTACCACCTATGAAGCTCTTTTACCAGTGATAGAGGAATTGAGCCCCTTTGAACAGAAAAAAGTTCCTCACTTTATTCAAATTACTGATAATCGAGGAGGGGAAAAAGGTTGGCGATTGGAAGTACGTCAAGACTATCCCTTTAAAAATGAGAACAATTTTGAGCTGACTGGCACGAGTTTTTCTTTTTCGTCAATTACGGCTGTTTCACTGTCAGGGGGTGGGACGACTCCATTGGCTTCTTCTCAAGAACCAGTCATTTTAGACGGTGATTCTAATCAAAATGTCTCTATTGTTACTGCACAAAAAGGGACTGGAGGAGGAAGCTGGGGAATATTATTTGGAACAAAAGAAGAGGCCAATAGTGGAGTTGAGTTAACTATTCCTGGTAAGACTAAAAAGGAAGAAGGAAATTACCACACAACATTTACTTGGTCATTGGTGGATAGCATTTAAAGAAAATAGAAATGAGGAAATGGATATGAAAAAACGAGGATTATTAATTATGGGATTGGGGAGCTTAGTAGCGTTAAGCATGACTTCAACCGCATTAGCTGAAACAAAAAGTGCGACGAGTAATGGAACGGTAGGGTTTGAGGTAGATGAAGGTGGGACAACGCCACCAGTTGGTCCAACAGACCCAACAGACCCAACAGACCCTGAGTTACCAGTTGGGCCGGGTACAACTGGAGCTTTACGTTTAGATCGTGTTTCACATATTAAGTTTGGCGATAACAACAAATTGTCTGCAACTGCGCAAAATTATTATGGTTTATTTGAAACAGATTTAGGAAATGCAACCAAACAATATCCAAGTTCTCTCCAAATTACAGATGCCAGAGGTGCCGATAATTTAGGGTGGAAATTAGAAGTATCTAATGATGGAGTATTTACGAATGAAAATTCTAAAAAGATTACTGGCGCACAAATTACATTAAGTGCTTTGGAGGTTAAAGGTTTTTCTAATCAGGAAGCGAGCATGTTTCCTCAATTAGCAGCTACCTCACAAATGATTTCGACAGGTGAGAAAGTTCCGTTATTGTCTGCTGCAAATACACCAGATTCTGGCAGTGGGACAGGAATTTGGACCATGCATGCAGGAACGATTGAGGTTAAAACATCTGGTCAAGGGCAAGATGGTACGGGGACAACTGGAGAGGTGGACTTGACTAAAAAAGATCGTAATCCAGCTGTTAAGCTGATGATTCCAAAAGGACAAATAATCCAAGAGAATACGACCTATGAAACAGATCTAGTCTGGAGTTTAACTGATGCGCCATAAAGTATCTACTAATTAGGATATCACAAAAAGTGGCAGAAGAATTTCTACTGCCACTTTTCATATAGAGACAGTTTGTGGGTGAGAAAATCTTGTTAGAAAAAGAGAGGTCTCAGTTAAAGGGAATGAAGAATCAAAGGATAGATATTCGATTAACGATTAGCATTTTATTAGTAGTGTTTTGGTTTGTGGTAAAGAGTTCCTCGGGACTAGCTGCTGGTATGCCTGTTGGCATGAAAGCAATATTACCAGAAAATCAGCAAAGTCAAGCAACTTATTTTGATTTAAAAATGACTCCTAACCAACATCAGATTATTGAAGTTGAATTATTTAATACAAGTGATGAGGATGTCAAGGTGCGTATAAAGACTAATCCAGGTCAAACAAATGATAATGGTGTCATTATTTATTCAGAATCAGATGAAACTAATCGACTGCCGAGCCGAATCATTAGTTTTTCAGATATAACCAATGTTGATAAAGAAGTTGAAATTCCTAAGAAAGGCAAGCTTAGAGTTCCAATTGAATTAAAGATGCCTGAAAAGTCATTTGATGGAATCGTTTTAGGTGGAATATATGTGACATTAATCAATTCAGATGATAAAGAAGAGGTAACGGAAAATCAGCCTATGGCCGTTGTTAATAAATTTGAATACAGTTTGGGAGTTCGTCTAACTGAAACGGATGTTGCTGTTTCCTCTGACATGATTTTGAAAGAGATTAAAGCGTCTCAAATTCTTGAAAGAAATGTCATTAAAGTAACGTTAGAGAATCCAACAGCAAGTTTAATAGATGATATTCGTTTTCAAGCTAAGGTGTT
Organism: Vagococcus sp. WN80Y; assembly: GCF_059621045.1. Lineage (NCBI taxonomy): Bacteria > Bacillati > Bacillota > Bacilli > Lactobacillales > Enterococcaceae > Vagococcus > Vagococcus sp. WN80Y. The sequence goes on along the minus strand of NZ_JCAQHY010000102.1, from coordinate 776 downwards.
TAAAAAGAATCAGACATTAGTTTATCAAGAAAGTAATCAAAGTGGTTATCGCATGGCACCGACGAGCTCCTTTGATTTTGGGATTCGAATGGATGATAAAAGATTTGAAGCGGGGACGTATCAACTAGTACTTACTGCCAAGTCAGATAAAACACAACAGGTGTGGAAATGGGATGAAGAGTTTAATATTACGAGAGAAACAGCAAAAAAATTGAATGAACAGGCTATTGGAATTGAAGAAGAAACAAATAATTGGATGTGGTTTATTTTAGGAGCTATGCTCATCATTGTTATTTTACTTGTGGTACTAATTATTCAATTGAGGAAAAAGAATGTTAAGAAAATAAGAGGGTATTCAGAAAAAAGAAAGAAAAATAGTTAGCATGTGTGTCAGCAGTTTAGCATAGAGAAAACTTCATCAAATTCGATTAAAACAGAAAGTGAGGGGAAATGTAAACAATGCGGTATGAGGTGATGGGGTATACAGTTAAATCAACTTCAGATGATGAGTACAGGCAATTGATTCAGCAAGGAAACTGTCAGAAAGTAATTGTTGCGAATACAGATAGTACCTATGATGAACAGTTTGAACAATTTTTATTAACCTATAGAGACCAGTTTCTGGTGGTACTTAATTTTCAAAGTATGGGGCTTCAGTTAAATCAACTGCTTCCAGCCCTTCAATTGATCCACGATCATCAGATTCGGTTTGACATTATGGAGCAGCCATTAGAGTCATCCTCGCGTTATTTAGATTTGTTGTATGAGTTAGCCAA
>NZ_JCAQHY010000101.1:0-10829 GCF_059621045.1 Vagococcus sp. WN80Y | reverse complement strand
TTGAGATTACTGCCATGTTGTGTTTCCTCCAATTTGGTTTGTATTTTCCTCTCTTAAGTTCTACTGTGTGAAGAACTCTAGTCAACTAGAGCACCGCTCCACGCATCCCTTAAGATGTGGTTTGTGGTATATCAACGTTTTGGTCAACATACCTTTAACAGTATATAATAGGTAAATGCGGAATGCAACTTTTTATCACACACCAATTTAGCCCATCAACAAGTATACAAGACGGTGCTATTTTTTTCAAGAGTTTTTAATATATTACTGCCATGTTACGACTTTTGGCAGTAATCTCAATGAAACAGCTATTAGAAGCTGGTGTGCAATTAAATAACACCTCTCGTCTTTAGTCATCAAAAGAAAACTGACAAAACTCAAGTATGTCTCTTCTTTGCCTTTTAACAGCTCTAAGCCGTCCTCTTAAGCTCCTAAACACACTTACTGAGTCCGCTTATTGTGGGGTCATAGACCAAGTAACGGTATGCCCATTTACATCAGATGTCCAAGTATCAAACGATATGTTGCCATTGCTAAATGTATAAGGAATGTAGTTATCTTGAATATTAACTGTTTCTGAGGATACACTAAAGGTTGCATCATAATCAGGTCTATATGTTCCTGCTAGCTCTATATGGACAAATCTATCATCACTGAACGTAACAACTCGAGCCCCGTCATGTATCAAATTTTGAGGGGCTTTATTAGCATTCATAGCTTGTTCGGAATCTTCACCATCATAAAGAAGAGGTTTAATGAAGTATGTTTTCCCAACAAGTTGGTTTGTAACCTCTAGGACAGCATCTTCTCTTTTCCCACGTTCGTTTTCCTGCATTTTGTAGTATTGTTTAGCTATTGATGTATCCAAGTATTTATCTGACATCAATATCCAATCTCCTGTGTGTCCTCGTGGTTGATATTCTAACTCCCCCTCAGCATTAACTCTAAATGTCCCTACGGTGTCTGATTGATAATAGGCTACATAAACATAGGCTAGATTGTCTTTTTCACTAACTTTTACAGTTAAACTATATTCGGTTTGGGGTGGTGGTGTTAGATTTAATATGGATAAAACCCATTTCTTTAGTTCTTCTTCTGACAAGCTAGTTTCAGTAATTTTCAACTCAGTAGTAACCTGAGTATCTTGTACTTCTTGAACCTTTTCTTTAGATGCACTAGCGTTTTCCATTACTTTATCTACGGAAGTCTTTTTCTCCTCAGAGCGTCCTCCAATGTAGTAGAAAAAGAACGTAATTGCAACCAACGCTATACCGAAACTCGCTAATTTTATATTCCGCTTTCTCTTCTTCCCGCTCTCTAGTTCAATTAGCATTTTTGTCAACTCTAGTCTAACATTTGGGTCAGTTGCATTATCAATTTCTGCACGCAATAACCCCTCATTGTTCTTGGATGCTCTTGATTTCCTTGTTGTATGAACGTCATCTTTACTCACTGCTCAATCTCCTTGCGCCTACTATATTTTACTTCATTTGCTCAATCTGTCTCTTAATTCTCTGTAAAGTGCTCTGACTAAATTTTGTCAGCTCGACTACCTGCTTATAGCTCTTCCCTTCCATTAACAAGTCATAGGCATGTCGCTTGTCAGGCGTTATAACAGCCTTAGGACGTCCTTCCCTGTAGTTAGGGTTATTCCTCTTAGCGTAAGCTTTCCCCTCCTGTGTGCGCTCTACAATCATGTCCCGCTCCATCTCTGCTACTGATAAGAGAGTTCTTAGAATCATCCGCCCCATGGGAGTATTCTCTATTGTGCCAAGGTTCAATACTCTAATAGTAATATCCCTCTCTAACAACGGTTCTATTACCTCTAAAGCCTCACGAGTATTCCTAGCAAAGCGGTCAAGCTTAGTTACAATTATTGTGTCCTTCTCTCTAACGCTCTCTAGTAGCTTCTTAAACTCTACTCTATCGGCTGTAGTCCCTGTATATTTTTCTTTAAACAGATTTTTCTTGTCTACCCCTTCATTAATTAACTGCTCTGTTTGTTCTTTTAATGATTGAGAAGTAGTACTGACTCTTGCATACCCAAACAACATTTTTATCCTCCTGACATACCACAACTTAATGACCATAGTTTTTGACCACTTGTTAACATGAGTATATCAGGGTTCTGCTTAACGGTCAACAACTATTAAGTTTCTGACCACCATAGAGTCACTGAGACTTAAACTAAACTACCCGCGCTACTCTTTCTATTCATTTACTGCTCCCTGATACTCTTAGCTTCACAATTCGCATTCACAACCAAGTACCAGTGTTTTCTAACGCACAAGTAAATCCTAGGTTCTTAGCCTCACTCAATACAAGTCCTAGACATCATTTAGACCACGTAGACGAAGATTCTCCCAACTTCCTTACGTATCTTTCCTCACCTTGAGTTCTAAGGCACTTTAACGAACGAGTGCATGTAATTAATCTATCAAGCAATCCTACAACGCCAAATAGAGATGCCCTAGCCTTAACTACAACACTGATACACCATGGTCATCAACTCTTACCAAATCTTCCTCCTGCCACCCCTTCTGGTATTGAGTAAGAGGGTACACTATAAACTTGTTATCACTCAGCTTAAAATAACAATAGACAAGCTTTTTCTGCTATCGTAACTTTCCTTACGTTGGATAGTTTGCCGTAACATTCCCTAACCAATCCCCTGTTATTTTAACCACTAGCTCTGTATCAATTTTCCATACATCCACTTCTGTTTAAATTACCGTTATTTGAACATCCGCTCAGTAATACAATTGTGAACAAAAAAACTTCTTCATAAGCACCTTACACCCCTGATTCTTCATTACACCTATTCTAAAAAACAAGGTCAAAGCGTATATCCCTCCCTGCACTTCACCTGAAACTTTCTAGGTGTTGGTTATTAATATTACTTATTCTTTCACAGCGTCTAGCCAAATGCAGAACCTCCTTAAATACCCCTCACGCCAATTCTAAGAACTTTCAAAAAAACACAATAAACCTTTATACCTAACACGCGGTAAAGCCCCTTAGAATTGAAATTAAGGACGAATAGATACATCCTGACTCAGATGTTCTACCGAACTTTGTGTAAACACTAGACTTATTGAATTTAATCAATAGGTGTTGACACATCGGTAAGGTTATATAAGTATTAATTAAGTATTATAGAGTTATATAAAGAAAAGAAATAAGAGCACTGAAAAATTATAATAGGACATTCAGTCAACACCTAAAATAATAAGACTATAAGATTATAAACTTAGTAGTGCATCAAATTATAAATCCTAATCCTTTTGCCTCCCTTCTAGTTAAATGCAAAACCTCCTTAAACACCCCTCACGTCAATTTTAAGAGCTTTCAGAAAAACACAATGACTTTATACCTAACACGCAGAAAAACCTCTCAGAAGTGAAATTAAAAGCAAATAAATACACCTTGGCTCAGATGTTCCACCTGACATACATATGCACTAGACTTATTAAATTTAATTAATAGGTGTTGACACATCGATAAGGTTATATAAGTATTAATTAAGTATTATTGAGTTATATAAAGAAAAGAAATAAGAGCACTAAAAAATTATAATAGGACATTCTGTCAACACCTAAGACAATAAGGAGTACATCAGTTTTAAAACCTGATTTTTTTCCTTCCTTTTGAACTAAAAAGAACACCTCCCACAACACCCCTAACGTCCGTTATAAGAACTTTCAGAAAAAAGCAATAGCTTTTACCCGAACCACACTGAAACCGCCTAGAAAGGAAACTACAAGGTAAAAAGACGCACCCTGATTCAGACGTTCTACCTGACTTTGTGTGAAATACATTAGTCAATACTCCCTCTAAACACCTCTAACCTTAAGCGTTAGTGTATCAGGTTGAATATAAAGTTGAAAAATTAACCTTACATTCTCAGATGAACAAGTGATGCTACTAAATGTCCCCCATGCCTTCATTCTAAACCATTCTGATTAATGTTAATTCCAACTGAACCTCAACAACTAATTATTCCTTTGATAGTGAATCTACACAGCACTTCTTAGTTATTCTATCCATATCCTGCCTTATTCGATTACATTATCCATTCCCGGCATACCTATATTATTGATTAGTTAAAGAGTCTTAATAAGTTTTAGGGGGACGTATATATAAAATAACTCTATTTACATTTATGCCCCCCTAAAACTATCAAACATCTGCGAGATACTGCACTCCTCAAAACTATTCCTACAGGATTTCACACTCTTGTGAAGAAAAGGGTCAAAACATGTTATAATAAACATAGAGGTTGACAAACATATATTTTTGTGTTATTAAAGCCAGAGAAATACAATAGAAAAGGAGGTGGACATACTAATCTATGAAGGTACATGTACACCTAGATGACAAGAAATATACTACTAAGCCATCTCAACAAGTCATCCCCTCTATCAGTAAAAGAATTATTAGCGAGGTCAGAGAAACTGATATTAAAAACTTAGCTGAGGCAATAGGGTTAGAAGGACGGTCAGTAGTATTCGGGAACTTTCCACCACAAATAAGACAGTCAGCAAAACTAATTTCCCAACAAGTGGTTGCGTTAGACTTTGACAATACCGAAAAACGGCTAGTAAACGGCAAGGAAACTAAAGTTCAAACGACAGGAGATGACTACTTTACTATCGACCAAGCCCTAGCTAATGATTTTATTAGAGCTAACGCTTCATTTCTATATGAAACTTTCTCATCCACTGAGGAATGGAATAGATTCAGAGTAGTGTTTGTGCTGTCGGAAGCTATAACAGATTACAGAATAATAACTAATATATACAAATCCCTAATGGAGATTTTTCCACAAGCGGACAAATCACCTAAAGATGCTTCTAGGATATTTTTTGGCGGGAATAATAATCTCATAGAAATAAATTACGATAATGTGTTGGCTCTTAGTATGCTTAACTTAGACAACGTGCCTACAGACGACCACACAACAGAAATCCCATCTTACATATCACAAAGCGATGACTTACAACGTACGAACTACGAAAAACCTACCTACAGGTTTATTAGAGATGGCACGCTAGAGAGCTGGCAAGAGGTACAGAACCGTTGGCAATCGTTAGAACTAAATCTGCCATCATTCCCAACTATCGAAAATGCAATAGAAACTATCAGTTATTTACCTATGGATGTCCTATATGGGTTCCCTTCTACTGGCTTACATGACATATTCAGCACTGATAACTCTCCATCAGCTAGTGCTCAAAAAGATGATAACGGGGTTTGGTTTTACACTAGATACAACGATAATAATAAGTCAGACAATAATCTAAGTTTGCTAAGAAAATTACTAGGCTCTCCTAATATACCTGCATCTTTTGACACAGCGGTAAATTTCGCTATAAAACACTTGGGACTGATTATCGAAGAGTTAGACGAGTTCAACAAGATAAAGGCTAGCGTACAGTCTTTCAAGAGCATTTTGTTGTCAGATGACTTTAAAGAAACTCACCCTGACCTATATAGGCTCTTTGGTAAGTACCGTTACCAATCGGAAGTTAATGACATACTGGATATATTCTTAATGAGCATCCACAAAGATGCCAACGGGGAGATACGATGTTTAAATTATTACTCTCTAACAACATTAGCAGATAAAATTGGTAGCAATAAACGGAAGGTCGAGAAGATAACAAATTTAATGGCAATTACAGGTATTATACGGAAGTTGCCCGACCAAGACATTCCATCCGAGCTCCTAGAACAGCTTAAAAAGAACCAGACTCATTTTAGAGCAGATACAACTTTCAGCCCACGAAAACACAAAAGAAAAAGGCGTAGTTCGGTTTTTGAGCTAGCCGATTTAACGGAAAGTTTCCCACATATTAAAGAAAGGTCTGCACTACTAGTAAAGAAAGGGTTAACAACCAAAGGACTAAACAGAGAGTGGGTTGAGAAAAACCTCGGCTACGAAATAGCCAATGAAGTCTTTCCCCAAGATACCAACAGAACTGTAAGCGATAAGACGTTAGCCTTTGAGAAAACTCTTACAGCATACGCTATAGAGCAAGTTAATGAATATGGATTCGTTCTAATAAAGCAACTGAGCAGTTACATGCACGGTATAGGGTACTCAAAGACATTTACAGAAACAAAGTTAAAGTTTGCGCTCAATGATTTAATAGATGGATACGACTTACGAAAAACACGTCTTAATAAGGCATTAAAAAAGGAACTAAACATACTAGGGTCAAGTCTTACCTCTTCTCCCACAGCGTTAGTCCCTAATAAAATAAAAAGAGAAGGTAAGACATACATCTTCACCTTTCTCTTTAGTCATAACAATACACAGAGGCTCATTCAAACTACAGGTCACTAGTGACAGTAGAAAGCACACTGTAGGATTTTTAGCAGAACTGAGACCCCTTCGATGTATTCAAGCTGTCATGAGTTCGTAAGAATGACCTTGACACAAAACATCTCACTACCTAGTATGACTTTATGGCATACCTGAAATATTTGTAGGTTTGTTTCAACTACATATCTCCCACTACCTTGTAGGGCATTTCAATGATTTGGAGGCTAAAAGTCCATATTACTATCCCATATATGAAACGTCATCAAACCCCTGTACATCAGCATCTTTGTCCATATATCTCTGATAGGTTTCAGATGCTGATATTCTTTATCCTTTTGCAAATCGCAAAAAAAGTGCACCTTCATGCCAGTACTAAACACACCCTTTGTAAGCTTTAAAAGATTATGATGGTCATAAGTTTACCAGATTAACAGGAGGCAAGTGTTGACTTTCAGTGTATTTCTAAATATTTCTCTAAAAAAATTAGAACCCCAAGTAGCGCCCCACCAAATGGTCATGACCCATTTGTAGGGTGATATACCTACGGGGCGGGGTCTACCATCCTACGTACTCCATAATTACTATAAACCGAATGTAACGGCTCCATTCTGCGCTGTGAGCATTAACTTATTATCTCCGCTCCACAAGCTTATCGGTTTCCCACCTGTCTGTAGACTAGCCTCCTTAATTCGTTCTGAGTAATTAGCAAACTCTTCTGTGGCTCCCGTTCCTGATATGTACAGTTGTAACGTCTGGTGCATCCCTGACATGACAGGGATAAAGTTAATCGTCTCCCCGTCATCATTAATAGAGCACCCCATCCCAAGAGCTGTGTTCTGCACTACATCTGCTGTATTTAGGTCTTTATATGCGATTTTACCTAGGTTGACTTACTCCTTCGACTCAATAGGTGCGGAACTGTCTAAACGGCTGTAAGAGCCTCCTACAAGCTCTGAGAAACCTTCTTTCAGCTCTTTATTGTCTGTCTCCTTAAAGTACAAGTAATTATGCTCGTTCCCTTGGTTCTGTGACGTAACAAGCACCTTAGGCTCCCCTGAGGCTAGCGTAAAGAAGTATACATGCTTCTCTAAGTACGGTTGAGTATCAGCATCCGAAAAAACAGCTACCAAGGCATAGTCTTCACCCTGTCCATCATCAGACCATTTTAATTGAATCGGAACCTCATTAACAACCGCTTGCCATCCACCTTCACTAGTTAGAACAGCTTGAGGTAACTGTAATCCGTATAAATCTACGTTCTGGTTAGGAGTATACTCCCTGTATGTCTGTTTCATTGTCTTGCCCCACTCAATAACAAAAGAATTGAGCTCCCGTGCCTTTTCTGTGCTCCACAGCGCCTCAGGACTATTATCTTGAGATGAACTGGCTGTAGCAGAATTACTTGTACTGCTTACCTGTTTGCTTGTGCCTGAGGTCACCTCTTCACTTTTAATTGTTGATACAGCTTGTTCTTTAGGGCTCTCCTTCTTATTACACCCTGACAACACAAACCCGCAAACAATTATAACACCTATCGTCAGTTTTTTTATAATGTTCTCCTCCCTGTTACTAACAGACTTTAATGTTATCATTTAAACCTTGGCATACCTAACACCTACCCTCTTTTCTTATACAAGTACAGGAATAGCCCAATAGGTATTAACAACATAATCCATGAACCACCTGAACCCTCTACACGGCTTAACGGGCTATCTGCCTTGTCTACAGGGTATAACTGCGCATCTGATAGCCTTCCTCCCATACTTGAAACCAAGTACATATGCAAATTATCCTTATCATCATCTATTAATGCCACATTCACAAAAGAATTTGTACTATCATCCATCCCCTTAATGTGCCTAGCTAGTTCTTTACCTGAGATGACCATTGCATTCCGAACACCAATTTTTTCTTTCTTATACTTGTATTTAGTTGCTCCCTTATCCTCCAACATAATAATGTGGTCTTTCGTTACATGAACATCATAAGAAACGTCATCTCGATTATCCACTCCCGACCAATACCCATAAGAAGTTTTATATTTATTTGTGCAACCAGTCACTGAAAGTAGCAACAGCACTAATAATAGTCCCTTTATCCATACCCCTTTATTATTCAATGCCTTTCCTCTCCCCTCACATCAGTAACCAACAGAAGCACCTATCAAAAAGCCTAGAATGGCTCCTGCTACTCCTGCAATCATTAAGATAGTACCGTGCTTCTCATCATAGCTACGGTACAGGTAACCCATAATGACCGCTACAGCCCCAAATAGGACAGGTATAAACAATAAAGAAATGACCATAGATACCCACCCAATGACCATGTATAACTTACCTGACTGCTTACCATTGTTAATTTGGACTCTAGCCTCGTTAACAACCTTTTCTACACTATCAGAAGCCTGTGCCATGTTGAAAGTTGCTTCCTTTCCTTGAGATGCCCCACACGATGGACAAAACTTTACTGACTCTTCCATTTGATTTCCACATTTACTACAGTACATTTTTTTCTTCCTCCTCATTTACATTAAAAATATCAGAGAACAATACATCCATTTCCGTTTCTAACAGTTCAGCTAATTTCTTCATTTGGTAAGGCTTAGGCACAGTTCTCCCTACTTCCCATGAACTAACTGATTGTTGAGTAACTGACATTAGATTAGCTAACTCAAGTTGAGAGTACCCTTTTGCCTCCCTACACTGAGTAAATTTCCTTTTCTCTCCCATAAGTTCCTCCTTAAAACCATTATATACACCATAATGTTGTTATTCAACACTTTTAGATACGTTGACATATTTTCAAGCGTTTAACCACAACAAGTTGTTGTAGACTATTACTAGATGGGGGTATATGAATGAAACAAGACAAAGACACCAGACAATATTCTAGAGCGATAAGAGAGACAAGAAAGAAGCGTGGCTGGTCTCAAAAGCAACTAGCTCAAAGAATACTTACGACTCAGCAAGCAATTGCTAGGTGGGAAAGCGGAGCTACAGAGCCCCGAGCAGACAATTTATTAGCCTTAGCTGAGGCACTGGGTGTCCCTCTAAGTCATTTCATCGACAGAGAAACAGCAAGTGCTGACGAATCATTTGAAGCCTTGTACAAGTCCCTGAGCCTTCCTGATAAGCAAAAGACTATCGACTACATGGAACTTCTAAAAAGGCAAGAAGCCGAAAGAGATGCTTTTAATCCCTAGCAACGCTTACCCTTCTGTTAGCTACAAAAATGTACCTTACCCTATAAGTACATTTTTGTGTCTCATTATAAAAATCATTCCTTACTATTGATATTCAACAATGGACTAGTAGCAATAGCGCTCTGTATAAGCGTTTCGTCTGCAAGTCCTTTTAAATACCCTTGAGTTGTGTTTAAACTCTCGTGCCCCAGTAGCTTGGATAGTGTAAATATAGAAATCCCATTCTTTAATTGAGACTGAGCAAACCAATGCCTAAACGTATGAGGGCTGACCCTGACCGTCTCTCTAATGTCACATTTAAGCCCTATCCTCTTTATTACCTTTTGAACACCATCATTTCTCATATTCTCCCCCCTAAAATTACGGAAGAGCATCTGATTTTTCGGTATATGTTTTGCTTTAAAGTAAGCATCTCTGACTCTTCGATACTTAATTATTTGCTGAGCAACTGGTGGGGTAACATACAAAAGCCTCTGCTTTCTCCTCTTAGCCTTGTCCACAAAAATAGACTCTGTAGTGACATTCTCATCCTTCAAATTAGTCAACTCATTTACTCTCAATCCGCAATCAGCCATTATCATAACCATTAGCTTATCTCGTTCAGCGTAAAACTTGTTTCTTTGTTTACCTGCCTCTCGTATTAACTGACTAACCTCATCATCATTGAACACAACCAATAACTTTTGCTGAGAAGGCATGAACTTAATTCTACGAGTCGGGTCTAAGTACTCGGATAAGTATTCTTCCTGTACTAAAAAATCATAAAATACCCTCATCTGACTTAATTGACTATTACAATACGAAGCAGAGTACCCCTCCTCTCTTAAACCCGTTAAATACGTCCTTATAATCCCTCTAGTGACCTTAGCAGGTGTAGTAATTCCATTATCAAAGCAGTACTCACTGAATCTTGTAATACCTGACTTATAATTCTTTATCGTTTCCTTTTTAAATCCCTCAGAGGTTTTTACTAACAGTAATTCCTTTAACGATGAGCTCCAATTAATAACAAGTTCGACGTCCACCTCTTCTTCTGAACGCACAAAAAAACACCAACCTTTCACTATATTAGTGCTAAAAATTGGTGTGATATATTACTGTCTAAATTAAATTACTGCCACATTTTATTCATAAACCCCTATTATATCAACCGTTACAGAGGTATTAATGGCTTCTGCAATCATTGAGATTACTGCCATGTTGTGTTTCCTCCAATTTGGTTTGTATTTTCCTCTCTTAAGTTCTACTGTGTGAAGAACTCTAGTCAACTAGAGCACCGCTCCACGCATCCCTTAAGAT
>NZ_JCAQHY010000100.1:0-10396 GCF_059621045.1 Vagococcus sp. WN80Y | reverse complement strand
TTCTCGTATCAAATTCATGGGAAATTGGATGAAAGCTGATAGTATCAATGGGGAGGTAACCTATTTTCGAGTGTTAGAAACGTTGTTATATCAATGCCAATAATTATGAAATTGATTCAATTCTTAAAAATAGCTATTACAATATTATTAAAATCTATTGATTCTTTGTTGAAAGAGTATGTTTCAGACTTTAGTCAGGAATGAAACGATTCTATTAGAGCGTTATCTGAGGAAGTTTCTTTACGGGGACATACTTCGGATGACGTTTTTTTGTCATACACATCAAGGTACCATCAATCAAGTAACTCTAACCTTAATTGCGAGCCTTTTAACCTACGTGATGAAACAGGAGTTAGGAACACGTGCCTACCCTGTTTCAGCTCAAACGTGCATTTTACTATTTCAGATTTGACTCGGTAGTAGATATCAAAAAAATGTTTAAGTGAAAAAAAAAAAGTACAAGCTTCATTTTTGTCTCTTTTCAAATGAAGGCGTAGCTATCATAATTGAGATATAGCAATACAAGGAGTGATCACGATGTATGCTTTATATGTTGTATTAATTAATTTAATTGATGGAGTAGCTGATATTGATTCTTTGAAAATAAAAACGCAATTTTCTGAAAGTAAGATTTATGGACTTATCAGATCGTTGAGAGAAGAATCATATCAAAATGGGTTTGAAATTATCACTGTCCGCAATGTGGGGTATAAGTTATTCATTAAAGATAATGTATCATTTCAAACCTTTTTGACAGAGCTTGAAAAAAATGAAGAAGGGAATGTAGAAAATAAAAAGAAACGAACGGCCTTTATTATTTACTTTTTAATTTGTACACAAGGATACTGCACGATTGATACGATTGCAGATACACTAGGTATTCATCGTAAAACAATTATAAATTCTTTAAAAGAAGTTAAAAAAATTTGTAAAAATTATGATTTGACCTTTGAGTCAAAGAAACACTATGGAATAAAGATATTAGGTGAGGAATTAAATGTTAGACGACTTTTTTCTAAAGTGATTACAGAAATTTCTAACACCAACCATGGTATATATAAAGAATTTGAAATTATTAAAAGGGATCCGTATTTTCAGGATTTTCTAGCCAACACCCTTGTTAGGAATAATATTATTTTAACCTCTTCAGCATTGGAATCATTTATTTTACACATTTCTGTGTTGTTACTGAGAGTAAAGGAAAATAATCATGTCACAGAAATAACTGTTGATCGGACACTTATAAGTGATAACTACTATCAGGCTGCAAGTGAGATAATTAAAGAAATGCAAAAAAAATATGAGGTGTCAATTTCCAGTCAAGAGTTAGATATGATTGCGGCTCAACTTTTTGGAAAAGCTGTTTTAGAAGATGTTCCGGTGAATGCAAAGGCAGAAATGAAAAATAATATTATTAATACGCTATCTGAAATTGATGTTGAATATCATACAGATTATTCTGAAGATAACGAGTTGGCAGAAGGGCTGTTGCTACATTTATATCCATTGATTTTACGCTTAACATGTAATTTGGAGTTAAGCAATGCTTTATTCAAAACACTTCCAGCTCAGTATACGAATTCGTTTATAATTGCGATTCGTTTTATTGAATTGCATCCAGAACTAAATAAGTATCAGTTTTCTAGAGATGAGATCGGTTATTTGGCACTTCATTTTGCAAATTATCAAGAGAGAAAAAATACACATTATATTAAAAAAATTCGTTCTATTGTATTTATATATAATGACTTGAGAAGTGAGTCTAATCTGTCAAAAATGAAATTAGAACATGCGTTTGTTAATGCAAAAGTAAAGATTATTCATCAATCCAAAATTCACAAATATCGTTTAGAGGACATCGACCTAGTGTTAGCAACTACTTCGGATTTAGCTCTTAATGTAGAACCTTTTGTCGTTAGCGAAAGGATTGATGATAATGAGGTTGAGCGAATAAAAAATGTGGTTATTTTTAATTACTATGACATCATTAATGAGTCGATTAGAGTAGAAGATTTGTTTTGTGACGAGCTTTTCTTTTACGAAAAATGTCAAGATTATCTGATGGTATTAGAGAAGTATGCCTTTCTGTTAGAAGAAAAAGGATACGCGAAGCGAGGATTTGCGATATCAGTAATGGAGAGAGAGAGGCGATTGGATACTGTTTACGAAAATGGGCTTGCAGGTCCTCACAGTATAGTTCCTTTAGGAAAACTAGATTGTATTTTAACTGTCATATTAAGCGAACCGATTATATATCATGACAAACTAGTCAACTGTATTTTTTTAATCAATATCCGAGAAGGACACATGGTGTTACACCAAGGAATTAGTCAGTTAATAGTCAAGTTGATGGCTGAAAAAGAAATTGTTGATAAACTTTCAACTTGTGGTTCTTTTGAAGAATTTATGAAAATAATAAAAAAAAGTTAAAGGAGCTACTATGGAACAAGAGATTATGCAAATTATTGTAAATGCAGGTAATGCCCGCTCTAATTGCATTAAAGCGATGAAAGAATCTATTGAGCACGAATATGACAAAGCTTACGAGCATTTTGAGCAAGCGAAGACTGATCTAGTAATGGCACATAACATGCAAACTGAACTTATTCAAAAAGAAATTAGAGGAGAAAAAGTAGAGTTATCTTTACTGATGGTCCATGCACAGGACCATTTAATGGATGCGTTAGTATTGAGAGATTTGGCGGAATTATTTATGGCTGAATCCCAAAGTAACTATAAGCTAATTCAACAACTAAGGAGAGAAATAAAATGAAAAAAATATTATTATCATGTAATGGCGGTTTTTCAACAAGTATTTTAGTACAAAATATGAAAGAAGCAGCAAAGAAAGAGAAAATAGAAGTCGAGATTGAAGCAGTACCTGAAACAGATGTTGAAGACTACTCTGATTGGGATATTTTATTATTAGGGCCACAGATTGGGCACAGGGAAGAGGAGTTTTCAGCTGAATTTTCAATGCCGGTATTTGTTATTGATACGTTTGATTACGGTATGATGAATGGAGAGAGTGTACTTAAGTTTGCTCTTGAAAATTGTAAATAAGTAGACGTATTGCCTGTAAGTAGCTAGCTTGGCTAGTGACTTATTAATTAATGAAGGCGTTTGAAAAGAAAGGAAAACAGATTATGAATATCCAGGCTATAGGGAAAAAATATGGCAATCAAGTGAATAAAGGTGTTATTAAATTTTCTAAAAATGTGATCATTAAATCAATTATGGGTGGAATGGCCAGACTTCTTCCAATAACGATTGTTGGTTCAGTAACAATTTTATTAGCAAGTATCCCATTTGAACCATATACAGAATTTATTACGAAAATTGGGTTATTTAAATATCTTACGTTAGGAACCACCTTGACCAATGATTTGATTTCAATTTATTTAACCGCTGCACTCGCTTATGAGATGTCTAGACATTATAAAAAGAGTGCAATCAATTCCATATTGATTGCTGAACTTTGTTTTTTTATTGTGACACCTTTAGTTGAGGCGCAAGTTGGAGAAAATACACTAAATGTATTGAGTCTGACCTATTTAGGCGCAAAAGGAATGTTTGTTAGTATTTTTGTTTCATTAATTTCAGTAAGATTGTATGTTCTTTTTATAGATAGAGGGCCTAAGATTACTTTGCATCCAAGTGTACCAGGCGCGATTTCAAGTTCGTTTGAATCGCTATTTCCTGTAATAGGTGTTGCGTTAGTGTTCATTTTGGTAAGCGCTGTTTTAGATATGACGTCATACGGCGATGTCCACAATTTAATCTACACTATCTTACAGAAACCGTTAGAAGGAGCAAGTAATTCACTTGCAACATTATTACTTATTGCTGGTTTGGGAGAAATATTTTGGTGGTTTGGTATCAACAGTAGTGTCACTTCAGCTATCTACGAGTCACTTTATCGTCCATTAGCCATAGCAAATGCTTCTGCTTTAGCAGCAGGGGTAGCGATGCCAAATATATTAAATACTTATTTTTTTAATACATTTAAAGGTCCGAGACATTTTGTTTTAGCAACTATGCTATTGCTACTATCAAGAAGTAAGCAGTTAAAAGCAATTGGAAAAGTCTCTTTTGTTCCCGGTATTTTTGGAATTAGTGAGCCGATGAAGTTTGGTATCCCAATGGTGTTTAACCCGATTACACTAATTCCAATGGTTTTTTCACCAATTATTTGCTTATCAGAGGCGTATTTAGCAACAGTTATCGGTTTTATGCCTAAGGTTGGGGTTGATATTCCCTGGTCAATGCCAGGAATACTAAGTGGTTTTTTAGCAGCAGGATGGCAGGGGGCTGTTGTTCAAGTGATTCAAATGGTTACGGTATTTTTGATTTATTTACCATTCTTTAAATTGTTGGATAAAACCAAAGTTATTCAAGAATCTGAATTAGCGGTTGAGGGGGAAGGATAGTGCCGAAAATCATAGAACTATCAGGGACATTTAATACCAGAGACATTGGCGGTCTGCGCACTAAGAATGGGAAAAAAGTAAAATATGGGCAAATGTATCGTTCTGATGCGTTAAATAATTTAACTTCTGAAGATTGCAATTCTTTGGAAAAATTAGGTATAAAGACGATTGTTGATTTCAGGAGTAAGGATGAGATTGCAATAGCACCAGATAAAATAATTGGATCGGCTAAAATAGTTCATCTATCTCCTAATGCAGATATTGCCGCTTTAGGGAGCGGTAATATTGTAGATGATCAGCAAAAAATAGATACATTATTACAAGAAGCAGAAACGCAAATGGGCAGAGACAGACTCAAAGCAAAAGTGGATGAAATGGCCGAACAAATGAAAGAATTGGTATCAGATTCTTTTTCCAATCAGCAATATGAGCGGTTTATTAATCTCCTTACACAGGAAGAGTCCTTACCTATTCTTCACCACTGTAAAGGGGGGAAAGATCGTACAGGATTAGCAGCAATACTAACCTTACTGATTTTGGAAGTCCCATTACAAGATATTTTAGAAGAATATATGCTTACAAAGGACTGTATGGCTAAAAGAAATAGTAAAAGAATGCAAGAATATCAAACCTATACAGATAATAAAGTAGTGTTAGATTATCTTTCTGGTTTAATGCAAACAAAGGAACTTTATTTTAACGCTGCTATTGATGAAATGATTAATAAGTCAGGTTCCATTGATAATTATTTAGAGACAGTTTTACATGTAACAGCTGATAAAAAAGAACGTATTCACCAGTTGTTTTTGGAAAAATAAAAAGTTTACGTGCTATAAATAGTAAAGGAGGAGGGCATGAATAACAAACCTTTTTTGTGGGGAGGGAGCATAGCTGCTCATCAATGTGAAGGGGCTTGGAATGAGGACCGAAAAGGCCCATCTATCATGGATTTTGTAACCAAAGGGACTGGAGAAATTCCAAGAGAGATAACTGAACAATTGTCGAATAATTTGGTATATCCTTCACATACTGGGATAGATTTTTATCATCGCTATAAAGAAGACATCGCTCTTTTTGCTGAGATGGGCTTTACTTCTTTAAGATTATCCATTGATTGGTCAAGAATTTATCCTATGGGAGATGATCCTACGCCAAATGAAGCTGGATTAGTTTATTATGACAATGTGATAAATACGTTGCTTAGTGTTGGGATTGAGCCAATCATTACGTTGTACCATTTTGAACTACCAATAAATCTTGTAAAAAAATATGGTTCATGGGCTAATAGAGAAGTGATTGAACTGTACTTGAAGTTTTGTAAGACAGTCATTCAACGCTATGATGGGAAAGTCAGATATTGGGTAACATTCAATGAAATGAATCATATTGATCCTCAAGCAGAACACTCAGATATTTTTACGTATTTAATTGCTGGTTTGAAATATAGTGATATTCACCAAAAGAAACAAACACTAGCAACGATTGGCTACAATATGACATTAGCAAGTGTTCGTGCGGTTAAACTAGCTCATGATATCAACAAAAAAAATAATGTAGGATGTGTTTTTGGCCTGACTCCGTATTATCCTTATGATTGTAAACCGAAAGAGGTATTAAAAGCTTTCTTTGATAATGATAGAGATTTTTATCAGATTGATGCAATGTGTCATGGTCAATTTCCTCGCTATAAACTAGCAGAATATCAGGCAACTGGAATTGAGTTGACTGTATCAGCTGAAGATAAGAAAGCGTTTAAAGATGGAAAACTTGATTTTATTGGATTGAATTATTATTTTTCGAGTGTTTCTATCCCTAGTTCCATTCAAACAGATGATGTTACCTTATACGGCGGAATGCAAAACCCTCATCTAATGAAAAGTCAATGGGGATGGGCGATTGATGCTGTGGGCTTGCGATATATAATGAATTATTTATACAGAAGATATGAATTGCCATTGATGATTACGGAAAATGGACTGGGTGCCAAAGATGAAGTAATTGACGAGACAATTGAAGATGATTATCGGATACAATATATAGGAAGTCATATTGAGCAAATGAAGCTAGCGATGGAAGAAGATCATGTTGAATGTTTAGGTTACCTGACTTGGGGACCGATTGATTTAGTGAGTGCAACAACAGGACAGATGAGTAAACGATATGGGTTTATCTATGTAGATTTAAATGATAAAGGACAGGGGTCACTTGATCGAATTAGGAAAAAATCTTTTTATTGGTACAAAAATGTCATTGCATCAAACGGAGAGATAGTAATGAAATGAACAGGAGATTAGAAAAGATACTGTTGTGTCGTTGAATCTAACAACAGAGCAAGCAGGTGCTTGGGCTAAAATGGTTGAGTTAGAGTATATTGTAATTAAATAAACTGAATAAAAGACTAAATGAGTTTGGGACGTAAGCCCCAAGCTCATTTAGTCTTTGTATCTCTCCGTAATTTAATTAATCGATGCTTCTTTAAACTTCGGTAGTCAATTTTTGTAAAATCTTCTTTGGTTAACAAATGTAAACAACTGTTGTAATATGAAATGACCTCATTAATTTTTTCAATATCAAAATTATCATAGCGTATTTGTTTTTTGTCAATTCGTAATTCGGTTTTAAAGGTACTGATTCCTTTACTCAATATAAATAAAATTTCTGAATTATCAACAACCATTTAATCTATACCCAAAAAAAAGAAATAGGTAATTAGACTTAAGACTATTAGTAAGATGAAATAGCCAAATATAGCTTGCCTTTTCTTCTTTTTTTATAGATTTATTTTTTAAATCTCGATGATACGCTCTATAATAATCTCTATCATGAATACTCATAAATAACCCTCCAATTAATTTCGCGTATAATATGTAGTTGTCGCAGTGACAGGAATAGCCACGAAAAAAATGTGATAAGGCAAATCAAATATCATAGTGGCTAGAAATAATGAAAATAATAAACTTATAAAAATGATACGCCAATGAATTTTTGTCGTAGTTTTAGGTTTTCTAAAAATTTGAGAATTATAATGTTGACCAAGAGGCTGAGAACTCCTTTGATTTGGCTTATTCAAATGGGACGTCTTAATATGATGATAGAATTCTTGATTATTCATCGAATCAACAGTTTTATTGCTTGGAGCATTAGATTGTATCTGTTCATTATTTTTTAATAAGTATTCTCGTTTTAATTGAGAGTAAACGTCTGGATTATCTAATGGATTCTTCTCTTTTTTTCTTCGTCTGTTCTTCCGCCTTCGTTTTGTTTTGCTCTTCACATCAATCATTTAACTTCCCCCCTCTCATTAAAATGAAATTATAGCGCGATTAAACATTAAATAACCACAATAAATCATGATAATAATTAGCAATAACATCGCAACGATTAACAATAATAAATTAGATTTTTTGGATGGAAAGACATTACTTTTTTTAGGTCCTATTAAAAACTTTACAATCAAAACTAAAACAATGATAAGTAGTAATTCTAATGCAACACCATGCCAAACTAACTTTGTATTAGTCAGACTGTATCCTAGTTTTTCCAATATAATAACCCTCCAAATCTTTGATTCATTTACTGTATCATAAAAAAAATGCAGTAAAAACCCGTTTATTGAACGATAATGATAAAAATAGTATGTTAATGTTCATTATATTAGATGAAATAGATTTTAGGTATAGAAGAGACTACATTTGGATTAGCTGCAAGCGTATGATGCCAGCATTTAGCAAGCTATTTTCAATAAAAGAAAAAACACGACAATTCAATAAATATCATGTTTTTTCTATAAAGTGAAAGCGAACAGTTCTATTTTTTCCCCCAATTATCCGGTTGATTTTTTTAGAAACCTTGGAATAAGTGAGTTTGAAGGTCCAGCCGATATTGGGCTTGATGAATGGATCAAGTTAAAAGCTGTTGTAAATGATGCTAAGGAAACGTTATATGTTAATGATATGGAGCATCCTGTATTGGTAGTTGAGGATATGAAGTTAGGCGGCGATATGTGTGGCTCTGTAGGATTATTTGTTGATATTGGTACAGAAGGTTATTTTAAAGAGTTGAAAATTAAAAAAAGTGATTGAACTTGTTTTTTCAGTCCTCCACTATTATGTTATATAATCGGAAGTCATTAGTTAACAGTCAACAACTGACATTTGATTGATTATTTTTGTATAAAGAAGCATGTCGATCTTATAAAAAGATGAGACAACCGAAGTGAGGGGGAGTGGGGGATTTAACAGTTAACCGATGTTGTTTAATCGATGGCGAAAATACAGTTCATGTCTGGGTTCAGTTGACAAAAGTGAGTGATGGATTATAGGGGGGACGGTTGATATAACAATGTATGTATCAACTTTTCCCATATTTGTTAGCTGTCGTCTGAGTGACTTTTTAGTAAGTCGCCAGTTGAATAGCGTGTTATTAAACGATAAAGAATACTAGATTTTTCTTTATTTTTAAAAGATGCTATTTAATTGAAGAGGGGAATTTAGCTCATGTCTGGATTCAGTCGACATAAGTGATTCATTGATTATAGGGGAAATAGTTGATGTAACAGTGTATGTATCAACTTTCCTCATGTTTGTAAGCTGTCGTCTTAACGACTTTTTAGTAATGATTTAGTTGAATAATGTGTTATTAAATGATAAGAGATGCTAGTTTCTTCTCAATAATTAAACGCTGTTGTTTAATTAAAGCGGAAAATATGGCTCATGTCTGGATTCAGTTGACATAGGCGATTAGTTGGTTGGCCGAAAAATGTTGATGTATCAATGAATCGATAAACTAGGCAACTATTTATTAGCTGTCAACTGAAACACTTTTCTGTAAGTTACTAATTGATGATAGTGTTATCTTAACTTGATTAGCGATGAAGACAATAGGAGACTCGTGTTAGGTTATCTTAATTGGCCTAACACGAGTTATCTTGATATCTCCTTAGAGAATGACTTTTTTACTCGTCGATTTTCATTAAGCGGATTTTGGTGGTATCGACTCGTTCTGCTTTAAGACAGTGACTGTGATGTAGCTGATGGGACTGTAGTTGTTGATTCTTGGTATCCATCGTGGGAATCTGGTTAAGCTGTTCTGGAAAAATGAGGGGGCCAAGATGGTCTAGAAAATGTCTGACCTGAAAGGAGCTAATCTGCCCCTGACTATTGTTAAAAGTGAGGGGGAGTTGTTTATGAGGTGTTGCCATTAGTATGACCTTCTTTCCAATTAAGAATTCGTTTAACGAGCTGTCGTTGACGACGAGGGAAGCTTTCCATATCGATTTCTTGGAGATAACCGTCTTTGATCAGAGACAGAAGTTTGGCAAAGATATGAAGTGATTCAACAAATTCTTCTGGACAAATGTAGGCGACACAAATTCGTTTTGTGTGGTCTTTTTTTACTGTCTTTTTTTGATTGCTTCGCTCAATGTGATAATTCATATTTTTGATTTTAGTCGTCATGTAGTGATTATTCGGATTAGTCACCCCAGCTACTTGAATCAAGGGAATAGCACCCAAAAGATGATTAAGCTGGATTGACCAAGCTTCTAAGACGTCAATTCGAAACGTTTGTCGCACACTTTGAATGCCAATGTGGACCTCTAGTGTTGCGCCAAAAGAAAAGTAAATTAAGCTACGTTTAATACCATTTTCTTGTTTCCCTTTATGGAAACTACTAGCGAGGTTTAGATTGGCCCAAGAAGCGGCATTAAATCGTGAAAAAGTGGTGCTAGGCGTGACAACTGCCGCATACTTAGGGTGTTTATCGAGATAAAATTTAACATCTGTCTTAAGGTGACTGGATTAGCAACGCCTCTTTTAATCCCGAACCCTTTATGCAGCTGAAAAGGAATTAAAGCTGTTTTTTTGATGGTGCCATCGATAAAAAATAGCCCTGTTTTCTTATGACCTGTTTGGTCTTTCCCCACCATCATGGCAAAGACGTCCTCTGTTAATATCACCTCTTTCTCT
>NZ_JCAQHY010000099.1:0-10091 GCF_059621045.1 Vagococcus sp. WN80Y | reverse complement strand
TGAGGAGGTGCTCCTCGCTTACGGTGTGGCAAGATAAATCTAATGTGCCTGATTCAAAAAAAACAACTGATGTGTTCATTTTTGCTCCTCCTTATGATTAGGAGAAGATATCAAGATGATGCGTTGAGTTCATTCTGACATAATTTTTAGTCAATGTAAAAGTGGCTAACTCATGCTTTTGGGGTAAGATTGTTGCCTTTTTTTTGCTAGTAACCATCAGAAAAGCGTGTTATATCAAGTGTTAGGAAGGTTTTTCCTAAGAAGCGACTAGTTAAAAAGGCATGAGTTAGGCAAGTGGTTCTTTTCACTGCCATCAATTAGACTAGGACGTAGATCTGATCCTTGTTGGGAAGTCGTAGTCAATCAAAAGAAAAGAGAAGATGACAGAACCAATTATTAGTCTCACAAATAAGTAACTAGGATGAGACGCTGCGACAAGGAATCCCTCTTTTCTTAAGATTATGATAGATAGCAGGAGTGGATATGTGACACTGCTTTGCGATCTCTACAACCGATAAGTCGGTCTCTTGATACAATTTAAGAGCATGATCCACTTCTTTAGTTCGACTAGGACGTCCCAATCTTGTGCCCTTCTCTCTGGCGGCTTCTAAGCCTGCCGTGACGCGTTCTCGAATTAAGTCGGCCTCCATTTCGGCAAAGGCGCTCATCACGGTAAAGAAAAACCGACCCATGGAGGTAGAGGTATCGATATTATTTTGGATGCTAACAAAGTTGATCTGGCGGTCATTAAAGCTTTCAAGTAATTGTAAGAGCTGTTGCGTTCCTCGTGCGAGTCGGTCTAATTTGAAAATAACAAAGGTATCACCAGGTTGTAACATTGCGACAGCCTTATTCAGTTCCGTTCGTTGTTTTTTTCGCCCACTTTCAAACTCTTTAAACAGGAAATCAACGCCATACGAAAGTAGGGCTTTTTCTTGTGAATCAAATTTTTGATGATGGGTACTAACACGCATATAACCGATAGTTGCCATAAAAATGTTCTCCTTTTTCAGTAATTTTTAGAGGTGAGTATGTGACTCAATAAAAGATCAAATAAAGAGGGGTATTTAATAGAGGGGAAAAGAAAACGGGTGTCTCTTTGAATAGTCCCATGTTTATTTAGCTAAGATAATGTTCAAAAAAAGATTAAAAAAATTCTTGACAAGTTCTATAAGTCTATAATAAACTATTGATTTTTAGACGATAAAATAACTATTGTTTTTTAACGTTCTTTTTCATGACAAATCCCAATTTAAAGGGATTCTGTATTTTTGAAAGAGAGTTTTTTTGCGTTTTTCTTGCAAGTCTAACTATCTATAGTTTTTTAGACTCTCTAAATCGCGTTATATCAAGCTTAATGAGGGGCGTAAAAAGAGGAAAGGATGTGTTAAATCAATGTCACTATACGCTTACGTAAGAAAAGAATACCCTGTTTCAACTCTTGAACAATTGGAGATGTTACGAGCTTATAAATGCCAAGAAGTGTTTATCGAAGAGACCGATGTGTCAATGGAGTGTGAATTGAACCGACTCTTAGGAATTCTCGCTGAGGAGGATCAGCTACTAGTTTATGATTTACGAGTCTTTGCCAAGAATTCTAAGGCTTTTAGAGAGTTACTTGAAGTATTAAGCAAGCGCCATATTCGGTTGATCAGCTTACAAGACAAATTAGATACAGAGCTCTCGCCTAATTTTTATACGGATGTCTTGAAAGTATTAGAAATGGAAGAGAGGCATCGGAGTTATTTGATTCGCACGAGTATTGAAGTGGCAAAACAACAAGGCCGTATAACAGGGCGTCCTAAAGTAGACAATCGAACGGTTGACCAGATTGTCTTTCTCTTTGAACAACAAGGCAAGACGATGAGAGAAATTGCCGAAATCTGCGAAGTATCATTGGGAACCGTTCATAAATATGTCAAAAAAAGTAATCGAGATTAGTAGGAAGTCGGCTAAGAGAACTGAAAGGTGGTGGGGCTGAGGGAAGTGGCGGTCGTGAATGTAGAGTAAACTGAATAAATTTAGAACGAAAGAGGGAAAAGAAGGAATGAAATCGTATAAAAGTAAAGTAGTGAGTTGTTTGGTGGTATCGACCACCTTTTTAGCAAGTATCGGAGGAGCACTGATTATGGACGTGCCAGTGGCACATGCCGCTGAGTCAGCAAAAGTGATCAGTGGGAATCCTGTTTCAGATACCACATCTGATCGTACGTTGACATTATGGAAGTATGAAATCAATAATACAGCTGAATTAGGTGAACGAGGTGACGGTGAAACAGCACCTGATTTAACCGGTAAAAAAGTCATGCAAGATGTAACATTCGAAGTGGTGAAGGTGATCCCAAAAGTAGGAGTATCTTTAACAGATCCAACGAAACAAACACTTGACAAGGGAGATTACACTATTGATCCCTCATTTACTGCCAAAACAGGAATGACTGACAAAGATGGGAAGCTTGTGTTTGACCTCAGTGAGGGAATGACAGATAAAAAATTAGCAGATGGGATTTATCTTGTTCGAGAAGTACCTGATGCAGCAGGGAATTATACCTACACTGATCCAGAAACAGGTGAAACAGGATTAACGGTCGCATCTCCGATGGCACCATTCTTTGCATGGGTGCCTCAAACAAGTCGTAAAGATACAGGTAAGCTAATTTATGATGTCAATGTCTATCCAAAAAATATTGTGACAGATATATCACTAGATAAAACCATTGAAGGCGGTAAAGGTTTCTCAATTAAAGCAGGAAACTCTTTCCAGTGGGAAGCTACAACGAAACTGCCAAGTGGGTTGTACAACGAGATTACGAAAGATATGACGATTAATAATCGACATGATAAAGATGGCAACCCATTACCAGATTTGTCAGTTATAGCGAGTCCAGCGGACCCTTATGAGTCATACGCTGACTACTTCACGATATCAGATGATCTAAATACACAATTGTTATTGGATGATGTGATAGTGGAAGTCACAACGGATGGGTCTACTTGGGTACCTTTAACCAATGGTGCTGAGTATAAAGTATCCTTAAACGGAACCGAGATTGTGGCGCCTAACCCTGTTAAAAATACAACAGTAGGTGAGGCTAAAAAAGTTGTGGTAGATTTGACGCAAGATGGGATGAAGAAATTAACAGAAGAAAAAGATACGCATATTAGAGTGGTTTATAAAGTACATGTCGAGAAAGATTTCAATGGCGTTATTGACAATGAATACAAGGTAGGCTATTTAATCCCAGGTCAAAAACCAATGGAGACGACTAGTGATAAGCCTGAATTTTATGATGGTGGATTTAAACTTAACAAAGTGGCTGAAGATGGGACAACGAAATTAGCTGGCGCAGAATTTTACCTTGCAGAGTCAGAAAGTGACGCTAAAGCGAAGAAATTTTTAGCCTCTGACGGTAATAGTTATACCTTAAAAGATGATGGAACGGCAGATCCAGCGTTACCATCTGGAGTCGAGTTCTTAAAATCAACGAGTGATGCAACAGGCAAAGCAGAATTTAATGGGTTGAAATTGGATTGGTTTACAGACTCTAATGGAAATGGAAAGCAAGACCCAAGTATTCCAAGTGAAGCGACCTGGGACAAAACAGCTATTTCAAAAGATTATTGGGTAGTGGAAACAAAATCACCAGATGGGTATGAGCTGTTGAAGACGCCTGTGAAGGTTACAGTAAAAGTAGACACACATGACAATTTAGTAATAGACATTGAAAATAAAGCTAAAACAGAACTACCATTTACAGGGGGCACCGGCACGACTATCTTAGTGGTCTTAGCATTAGGCGCAATTACAGTCGGAACAGTGGCCATCTCCATTGATAAAAAACGTCGTCACGCTTAAAGTCAGTAAGAAAGGAAGGGAAGACGTATGCATAACCAGAAAAAAAAGCAGCAACTGGTCGCCGTTCTTTTCGGAATCTGTCTTTTAGTGGGAGGTCTCATTTGGGGCTTACAGAAGGAGTCTCTTAAGGCGACAGAAATTCAATCGCCCAAGCTCACGGTGAAGGTTGATGGGGAGCTTGTCACAGCGCCCCTTTCATCAGAAGCAGAGGAAGTCCAAGTGGAAGTAACAGCCAACGAAAGCAGTTGGCTGTTACTTCCTGTTAGTCAAGAGTATCAAGTATTAGCGCTAGATAGCAACGGAGAAGCGGATCGTTTGCCAGAGGTGACGACGGCACTATTTGATGTAAAGGAACAGGTTAAGGCACTCAACTCAACTGACACCTCACGTCTAAAAGAGGACCTCCTTCACGTGATAGATAAACAGGGGAACCCAATCGGTAGTTATATTCGGTTACTTAAAAATCAGCCCCTTCATTTTGTGGTTAAACGAGTGACGTCTGCTGAAAGCAAAGTTGAATTAACTGATCCTCTTAGTGACAAGACGGTTGCCTCTCTCTTCACATTTAAGAAACAGACAGAAGAGAGCGAAGTGCCCTCAACAGATGGGGAAGCGAGCCCTCTACCAGAAGCAGACCAATCATCGGATATTCCTGATACCTATGATCAAGTCTTAGCAGTTGAGACCGTGCCAACTAAAAAAACATTGAAAGAGCTAGAGTCAGAAGCCTATACAGCTAAAGATTCCTTAAAGAAACCGCAATATATGAGCGAGGCTTCTCCTTCAAGTAAGCAAACAAAGGAGACTGAAGCTGGTGAGTCACCGATTGTCATTAGTGATGTTCACATCCCCATTAAAACAGGCACCTCACGTTTCGATGATGACAATCTTGCTGGCCATGATGCATCTGAAACGAACAATATTGTTCGGTCCTTTGATCAAGTGAGTTATTTGGTGTCATTTTCCATCCAAAATACGTCACTGATGACCCGTTATACAAATATTCGTTACCGCGTCATGAGTGAGCTGTCAAATGCGCTAGCAAACACGGGTGGAACGCCTAAACATAATGGAGAAATTGCGAATGGGACCTATGTTGATAACCCGACAAGTCCGGGTGCTCAGTATTCACAAGGTGTGATGGAGTCGGTGATTAGTGACAGTGGCCAAGTGTTTGTGCCGGTCATACTGAATGTGTATGGTGCCTCGAATAAAGAAATACTAACTCCGACATTTAAACTGGAGATTGTGGATGCGACTAATGTCGAAACAGGGCAGACGGAAGTTTTTAATAAGGTTTATAAGGACACTGAACTGCCAAAACTGAAAGTGAACCCGACGATTGTCTCGGCGAAACCATCTGTTGGGGTTAGGCTTGTCCAGGGTGAAGTCAAGACAAATACTTTATTTAACTGGAGCAATACAAGTATAAATGGATATGATGTAGGAGCAGTTACAGTGCTACAACCTATTGCTGGAAGAGAGCCAGGTGATTACAGAGGGTCAACATTTCCAACAGGGGAAATAAAATACGCAGTCAAGCAAAAGGGGACCTATCAGATCGGAGCGAATCCGGCGAAAGAGTTAGTAGTAAGTCAATACAATCCATTTGGGCTTGTTGGGTCTGCTCCTGCAATTAATGATAGAGCGAGTGGTGAATGGACAAAAACAGATACAATTAATTTTGCTCAGCTTACTAGGTCTTTAAATGTTCCTAATGCTAAGACTAAAAAAATATACACGTCACAACCTGCGCAAGATCTTTCAACAATCGGAATTTATGACTCGGGAGCATTTACCCTAAAGTCGAATGCCGCATTATTTGAAACGACTGTTTCAAATAAGTCATATGCAGGGGTTGTAAATCCATATACCTATAATATGACGGGAAATCGCACACAGTCTGCGACCGATAAGAGCTTTTCTAGCTTAGAAATGGTTTTTTATTGGGATCGAAAAAAGACTAACGATTTAGCAATAAAAAATAAATGGTCACAATATGAAATGAGCTTGTATGTTGATTCAGTTACTTATGATGGAATTACGACGGCCAACTCATCGGGGATTTCTTACCCAACAGTTGTCACACCAGCTGGAAGCTATAGTTCGATGCCCTCTTTAAAAGTTGAAGACGCTAATTCCAAATGGGGATTTGATGGTGTTCAGTATTCGCCAGCAACCCCAGGGATTGGTGTGTCTGGTCAACTGAACTATGGGATGTCTCAGGTTTCTCTGGGACAACGCGCTGCTTTGCAGAGCTATCAAGAGACAAGTAATACTACTCAAGTAAAAGGTGCAGGACAACTTTTGATGTGGGACCCTTCAGATTTTGAGTTTGATGAGAAGCGAAAAGTATACGTGGATACTTGGTCTACAAAAAATAATGAAATAAAAATCAAGTATGGTGTTGCAAAATCTCTACTCAAAACGCCACCATTTACTATGAAAGTGGGACCAATTGACAGTATGTTGTCACTTTATACATGGCATGATACCCCTCCGCCATCTAAGGATATAAGTGCGGTTCATTATGAAGGGGGATTTGATCCTGATCCAAAAAATGGAAGTGTATCCCATGCCTTTTTTGTTCCTGTAATAGTGGTTGGAAAACCTGGAAATAGTAAAACTCTAGTAGTATTAGGCGCTCAAAAATTTGTTAGAGAAGACGGTACTCTGCTTTACCAAGGTCCTAATAAAACTGATGCTGTTAAAAGTGGTTATCCAGATGCAAATGGTGTTGGAACATATAAGCCTAGTATTTTTGATGAGTCTGGCAAGGTCCTAACGAAACCAATGGACTACTGGAATTACATTGGAGAATCAGCTTTTGTCAAACCAATAGCGATTACTACTAAAACCGATGTCAAGAAAAACTTATATCAATCAAACGAAGATATTGATATAACAGTAACAGGGGTTATGTCAGGTAGTCCTGACATTTCATATGATGCTGCACTCACCACGACGCTACCAAAAGGAATTTCCTATAAGAGTAAGGCCGAAGGTGGAGGTTCAACAGATGGGTTAGGAGTACCATTAGATGAACCAACTATCATCCAAAATGCTACTGATGGTACGACAAAACTTAAATGGGAATTTTCAAAGATTGAAGGTAAAGACATTGGAAAAGGAATAGAGGTTAACTTTCAGGCAAAGTCTGATTTTATTCAATTGACCTTTAAAGAAAGTGGTTATACAGATAGTTTAAGGGTTAGAACGGTAGGAGAGATGTGCGTCTCATCTAACTCGACACTTAAGGATGAGTCGGCAGAGGGGATCCGTTCCTCTTCAGATACGTTCATCGAAATGTTGATTCAACAAATCATTTTAAGTAAGACTGCTGATAAACCGGCCATTGAAGTAGGGGAAAATATAGATAATTCGATCACCTACAACATTAAGATGGTCAATGAAAGTGCTTCTGCGATTCCTAATTCTAAGCTCTTGGAGGTTTTGCCTTACACCGGTGATTCTCGTGGCACCCAATTTAGTGGGTCTTACACTGTATCGGAGGTAAAAATTAATGACCCAACAGCCAAGATTTCGTTTACTAACGCTAAAACAGATGAAAAGACGGATCCAAGTAGTATCACAGGCTGGACGTCTTTTGTACCTGGCACGACACCAGTCGCGAGTCTCGCTAACGCGAAAGCGTTTCTTGTGTCACACGGCTCACTGCCTGTTGGGAAAAGCATTGAATTAACCGTCACGGTAAAACCAACAGGACAAAAAGCGGGCGATGTGCTAGTGAATAACGCCTCAATGAACTCAGATTTAAATCTCCCTATCCATTCGCAAACCGCGATCACACGTGTCTATGGTCGAGATTTAACGGGTGTGGCTTGGTACGATGACAATCAGGATGGCTTGATTGGATTAAAAGCAGATAGTAAGGCAGAACCTTTTGCCAAAGACATCCCAGTGAAGCTGTACCGAACTAGTTTGATAGACAAGACCTACAAAGATAAACTGATCACGCAAAGTTTAACGGGTGCCCAATTTGTTGATGCGTCTGGGAATTCTTTGATTAAGACAGATGCAAGTGGCACGTATACCTTCTCCAATCTACCAGAGGGCGACTATGTAGCGGAGTTTGTGATTGGTGACTTAGTGACTAAGAAAAAAGTGTTAGTTACCAAGCCGTTAGTTGGAACGGATCCAACAAAAAATTCTAAGGCCAGTCAAACAACGCCCTATCGAACTCCTGCTTATAAACAGCCTATTCTGAGCGAACTCAATACAGCCACAGGCGTGGGAAATCCGACTCATTATGTCAAGAATGTCAACCTCGGATTGATTCACACAGGGACGGTTCAGTTGTTTAAGTATGAAGCAGGCAGTGCCAAGGATAGCAACGTGATGGCAAGTTGAGTGACGCAGAAAAAGCTACTGGGAAGCCACTTGTTGGAGCGGAGTTTGATGTCTATACCAAGGATATGAAAACTAAAATTAACAGTGGGGTCACGAATGAGAAAGGCTTAATTGTCTTTACAACTGATTTATTTCCAGGGGAGTATGTGCTAATTGAGACGAAATCGCCTGATGGATTTGAACTAGTGAAAGTACCGATTCCCGTTAAGATAACCGAAGGGAATCAAGTGATTCACTTGTACCAAGACGACGCGGAGGAAACGGTCTTACCCTTTACTGGAAGTGAGACGATGATTCAGCTCTTACTTGTGGGAGCGGCTAGTCTGTTAAGTATTGGCGTCATGGTGATGTTAGTACGATCACGACCGCAGAAGCCAACCAAACGAAGAAGGAGGCGATCCGCATGACCCGATTAACTAAGTGGGGAGTGAGTCTTCTTTTATTGATAGGCTGTCTGGCTATTGGCAATGTGAATGAGGCGGTCGAGGAAGAAACTTACGGGATTCACATTGTTAAGTATCGTCTAGAAGAAGGAACGACCCTCAATCAAGAACTCCCTCAGGATGGTCGGAAGTTAGACAAGGTTACCGATAAAGAGGGGAACAGCTTACATCCCTTGGCTGATGTCACGTATCAGCTAACGAAGGTTCAGTTAAAAGAGCCCTCGTTGCCAGTCACCGAACTGAGTTCTTACCAACCGACGGTTGGAGAGGAGGCATTTACAATGTCTCTTGTCACCAACAACCAAGGGAATGCTGAGATTAATGGCTTAACAGCAGGGACCTATCAAGTTGAAGAACGTCCCAATGAGACCCTAAAAATGCCGATGCAGCCGATTTTGGTTCAGCTGCCAATGACTCACGGGACGGAGCGGTTAACTCAGGTCTATCTCTATCCAAAATCAAGCGTGGTAACGCCAAAGCCAGCCCTCAAGACTCCACCGAAAAAGCTCCCACAAACCAGTGGGTCTATCGGACGAGCAACCCAGATGTTTTGGATGTTAGGTCTTATTATGGCGATGGGTTTACTTGGAATGAGAGTATCTAAGCGACGTCAAGGATAATCACAAATAGATGAAGCTGGGCCATAAAGTTGTTTTACTCTGAGCGCTACGTAAACTTCGATCCTTTGATGATCTTCAATGACTCTCATTTCTAAGCAGTAAACGGCTAAGAATAATAGCAACTCTTAGTGCTTTAGCACATAGAAGTTAATGTGATCGTAATGTATTGAAGTCGTTTAGGACGACGAAACGGAGTGTAATGAACAGATTTTTGGCGCATGTTTATCACATAACCGTCGTGAAACAAGTGGAGGGTGAGACTTTGTCTCACCCTCATCTGTTAATAAGAACTGGCAATCGAGGAAAAAGGGGACGCAAATGGACGCAACGATGGTACGAAAGAAAAAACGACGAAAAATGACGCACTCATCCAGTAAAAAAAGGCCTAAAAAGCCGCAACGACAAGGGCGTTTTCTGCGCTATTTTGCCTTTGTCATGATTTTAGGGGGAATTCTGATCCTCTTGTACCCCATCATCGGCAATCTGCTGGCTAATCGAGAACGAAGTGAGGCGGTCAGTAGTTATGACAACAAGATGAAGGCTCTAAGTCAGGAAGAACTCAGTCAACAAGCCAAGCTGGCAACGGCATATAATGAATTTGTCTTTAATCGCCAACAAGGTCGACTGGGGGAAGAGGTTCTCTATCAAGCCATTATGGATAAAGGCGGCGTGATGGGAACCATTGATATTCCGGGGATTGACATTGAGGCATTGCCCTTTTACCACGGGACCTCGTACAAAACCTTGGATAAAGGCTTAGGTCACTTTGAACCGTCCTCGATTCCGATTGGCGGTAAAAAT
>NZ_JCAQHY010000098.1:0-9529 GCF_059621045.1 Vagococcus sp. WN80Y | reverse complement strand
CGACCTACAAAGCCACTCCTGTCACTTTTATTATGACAGGAAATCGTCTGTAGGTCGATCACTTTTGTTTTCATTCTGTTTGGTGAGGGCGATAGCCCTCATGAGTGTTTGTCCCAGCTGCTTCAACACCATTTTTATCTTTTCATCAACAGCTCATATGGACTGACCTCTAAAGCAAGAGCTATTTTTTCAATATTATCAATAGAAACATTTCGTTTTCCTCGTTCAATATCAGAGATATAGGTTCGATGTAAATTACAAACAAAAGCAAGCCCTTCTTGGGATAGTTTTTTCTCTTGTCGAATAGTTTTAACATTGTTCGCAAAATTAACTCTCAATGAAGTCATTTGCACCCGCTTCCTTTCTCTTATTGACTGTGCTATAACGCTATGATATGACCCCTGTATACTTTAAGTCTACAGACTATAAGTTACATTTCGGCGTTTAAATAGAAAATACTTTGCTATTTAGCGCCAACCAATGAAGTCTTGCATGAATAGCGTACACTACACATACAAGTTGCCACAATTACTGGTGCATAGCATCAGTATCCCTGATTTTATCTAATTGCAAATAAATTTTCTTTATTTGCTAGGTAAGCTTTGAAAATTAAAGGAGGAGAATTTTTTATGAACCAAGAAAATGGAATCGTTCTCAAAACAAAAAACAAACAGCCAATCAAAGCAATTTCTTATCAAGATATCTATCTACTGAAAGAGACCCTTGAACAACTTCAATCATGGACAACAGTGCTTAAATTGTTAGACGAGTTTTTTTCCAACAGACCATTCCCACTAGACAAGAAAAAAATCATTAAAGAGTTCCACTCTTTATCACTAGTTTACGGCATGTTCATAGACGATTTTTCAACTTGTACAGACAATCTGGAAAATCAAATTGCAACATTAATGGTAAAAGAAAAAATCAAAATCTCTAAATGATTTATTTGCTATTCTACTAAATCACCAGGATGAAAACGGCTTTGATAGATCTTAATTTATTCATTAATATAGATGCAGTTATACAAAGAATCGCTTATCCCCCTATAGCCTAAGCAATAATAAAAAAAAGAACTCTTATCATCGAGTCCTTCTTTACAAGTTCTATTTACAATTCAATATAGCGATACCCCTTCGGATCGATTTTTTGCAAAATAGCTAGCTCTTCGCGGCTTGGTTCAGGTGTGATGGCCACACCGTCAACCTCAATCTCAAAGCCAGTATTAGCAACTACTTCTTCAGAAGAGGATGTCTGATGAATACTTTCTAGTTTCAGTTTGCCGTCTCTAAAGCAGAAGACACACAATGGTGTAATAATTCGATCGATATTCCCCTTAGTCGTAACAAAATCAACTTGCTTAACAAACGTTCGTGTATCATGTTTTGTCCGCCAAATTAAGGCACGCTTGACAGTTGGAATTAGAACGGCACTCCCTGCTCCACCAGGTAGTCTCACTTTAGGCTGATGATAATTACCAATAACCGAGGCATTAACATGACCCTCTTGATCAAATTGAACACCACTTAAAAAAGCCACATCCAATTTTCCTCTCATCGATAAATCAAAAACATCTGCTAAAGGAAATTGACTCCGTGATTGGTCGTATAATTCGTACCCTGCCGTCGAATAACTCGAGACCTTTCTCATTTCTGGATTCACCCCACCAGGTATATTCAAATGATATAGGTCTGGCGCATGTGTGGCCTGCGCCAACTTAATAGCAATCATTGGCATATGAGAAGAAACACCATGAAAAACCGTTTCACGATTGTTGATTAAACGAGCCATGACACAAATCATTGTATCAATTTTAAGCTTTTCCTGATCCATAAGTTGTCACTCGCTTTCCTGAATTTTGATAGTCAGCTAAATAATCTTTAATCGTAAGTTTGCCTGTTGTAAAGTTTCTCAAAACCTCTTGATTGATATCATATTCTCCGTAAACAGAGCAAGGATCTGCCCCTTTAGGCTGTAAAACAACCGCATCTACTAAGAAACCAGGAATCAAGGTATTTTTTTGCTTTGCTTGCTGCCACTCGTTTTTTACAACTCGTTCAGCAGTAATGATAACCTTTCGGCTCGCTCTTGCTAAAAGTAAATCATCAAAAACTGGGCCATCTATCCAAGCATTGCCATCTTCATCAACTTGTTGAACGTGTATAACGGTAACATCAGGTATCAACGCTTTAACCAAGGTAACAGGCTCGCCAGAAAAAGGGTCCTCCACCCGTAAAAAATAATCATTCTCCACTAATAAGTCGCCATATTCTAATCCTCTGACAGGCATAAATGGCACCCCGTATGCAGCAGCTCGCAGAGCACTGATTACCGTATAGCACGCATGTTCGTTCCCCTTAACCTGTCCTTCCTGCACTGCTTTTCGATAATAATTTGCTAAACCAAAGCCTGATTCATAACTGATAAATCCGGCATCAACAGCACTTACCTGTTGATTTCCACATAACAAATCAACATCATGGGCACCAGCTGTATTAATCAGATGCAATCCTTTCAACTCTGTACGAGCCAGTTCTCTCACAAAGCTCATCGGTTTGCGGTGAAGGGCGTTACCACCAAAAGCCAAGCTATCACCTGAAGACACTAGCTTTACACTTTCAGCCAGTGTCATTAATTTTGAATTCATTTCTCTTCCCTCCTATTTTGCAGCGTTACTTGCTATATGAACGGCATCCCAAACACCAGCAAATGGGGGAGCATAAGCTAAATCAACCATCCCTAACTCTGCCGTTGACATTTTATTATGGATAGCAATTGCAAACATATCAATTCGTAAAACGACACCCTTTTCACCTACACCTTGTGCACCTAGTAAACGAAGGGTCCGCTTATCATAAATCAATTTCAACTTAATATCTGTTGGATCTGGGTAATACACAGGATGATCCTGAGTTGTCACGGTAACGGTTTTGTAATCATAACATAGGGCTTGTGCCTCCGACTCAGAAAGGCCCGTTCGACCTAGTTCAAGCTTCCCAATTTTAATCGCTGCACTGCCTAAGGTTCCAACAAATTTATGATGAGCTCCTAGCATATTATCACCTGCGATTCGCCCGCATTTATTGGCAGTTGTTCCCAAGGGAATAAAATCATTCTCCTCTTTGCCTAAATGATACACCTGCGCGCAGTCACCAGCAGCATAGATATCAGCGATGTTGGTTCGCATTTCTCGATCAACTACTATAGCGCCATTAGAGCTTAGCTGAATGCCGCTATCTTTTAAGAAACTAGTAGCAGGCTTAATACCTGTTGCTAAAACAACCAGATCACAAGGGTAGCTAGACTTATCTGTCACTACCTCTTTTGCGTGATGATTACTATCTTTAACGATTTGTCTAACCTTTTCATTTAGCTTCAATGATACACCCAAGTCGGTCAATTCTTGTCGAGCGACTTGACTAATCTCTTCGTCAAAAGGGGCTAAAATATCCTGACTAAATTCGATGACCGTCACCTTTTTACCAATTTCTTTCAAGCTTTCGGCTACTTCAATCCCAATATAGCCCCCACCAACTATCACCACATTTTGACAGTCTGTTTGCTCAACTTTTTCTTTTAATAACAGGCCATCGCTTAAGGTTTTTAGCTGAAAAACACCCTCAGCTTCTCTTCCTTCGATGGCTGGTACACTCGCAACTGCACCAGTTGCAATAAACAATTTATCGTAATTTTCAACAAACAAGTGATTATTGCGATTATCGTGAATAAAAATTTGTTTATTTTTAGGAATAACCTTCAACACCTTATGTTGTAAACAGGTTTTTATGCCAAGCTGATTAAATTCCGCTTCTGTTCGCGCGATTAACTTGCTTGAATCATTATTGACACCACTGACATAATAAGGTAAGCCACATGCTCCGTAGGATAAATGCTTCCCAGCTTCATAAACAATGACCTCCGCTTGCGGATCTGTTCGTTTGATTTTAGAGGCCGCTGACATCCCAGCGGCAACTCCACCAATAATAACTATTTTCATGATACCCTCCTTAACCTTCAGATAGTTGTCCTTCAATATAAGTCACAAGTGTTGCCGTGCTTTGACCTAATAGTGCTGATTTTGGTAATCCACGAGCAACCGTACTGACTAATCGATAATGTGAGTCAAACCAAGGATAATGACTTGTCTCATCTGTTGATAAGGGCTTCAGCACTGGAGCACCCGAATACTCGCCAATTTGTGTCGCTACGTCTCTTGATAGCAAGTAGGTTAAAAATTTTTGACTTGCGACTTGATTTCCACTCTTTTTATGAATACAAAATCCCCACGTCACATTCCAACTACCTTCGATCGTAGCAAAACCGAGTTCGTCTTTATTCAAGCAATCCTCATTAAAAATTGCTCCCATTTGACCATTCCAAGTAGTGGTCATAATCGTTCGATTCTGCTGGATACTTTCTTTTATCCCTTCATTATCCAGATAGCGGTGCTGTTCATCCGTCAAAGCTAGTAGCTCTTTGTACCAATTAATCCCTTCAGCCAACAATTGATAATCAGTAATAGCTTCCCCTTGAGTTGTAATCGGCTCTACGTCTGTCGCTCTAAAATATGGCAATATATCCAAAAATAATTCTGAACTTGCCGCTTTCATCGCTATAGGTTCTATTGCTTCAACTTGTTTAAAAGCTTGTGCCCAGGCCATTATTTCCGCTATAGTGACATGCTTACCGGGAAGTGCCATTTGCCATTTTTCAAAGTAAGACTTGCGGTAAACGAAGAGGTGCCCATCGCAAAAAGAAGGACTTAGATACTGCTCCCCATTATAGGTCACTTCGTCTAAAACTTTTTCCAACAATTCCGCTTTAGGTAACTCTAATGGCATAATTAACTCCTTTTCCAACAACTCTGATAGCCATAAGTGGCCGGCCACCATAAAAATATCATACTCCCTATTACCTTCTATGATTTGTTGGTACATGTCACCATATTCTGCCCAGCTCACACTGTTAAACTCAATTGCCTGTCCAGTTGTTTCCGTGTACGCTTGAATGATTCCTAACTCTAGATAGCCACGAACTGCTGGATCATCAACTGCTAAAATTTTTAAAACACGTTTTTCCATGTTAGTTCCTCATCTCTTATGGCAAAAAGTGAACAAGCTCCTCATGAGGCGATGGAATCACTTTTGTTGCGATTAACTCACCATTAGCTTGAACCACCTCAGCTCCAACTGCTACCGCTGCCTCTACAGCTGAAACATCCCCTTCAACAATAATTGTGACCAATCCTGAGCCAATTTTTTCTTTGCCTAAAGCTGATACATTCGCAGCTTTAAGCATCGCATCTGCTGCTTCAATTGCAACTGTTAATCCTTTTGTTTCAACTATTCCGATTGATTTTGCCATTAACGATCTCCTCCACTTCTAATTGCATATCGCAGTGTTTCTGTTGTCGGATTATTTAATTGAATTTTTGTCAAAATTTTATGATCATAGTTTCTTTGATGAGTTTCAGCATAATCAATCGCCGCCATTACTTGGCTTTCATCTCCTGTAAAAATCAGACTGATTAAACGACCGCCTAGATTGAGTTCATGGTGAGCATAGCTTAAATTAAAGGATTTTAATAGATCATTACTCAAACTAAGTGCATTTACAAAATGCTGAACCTCAAAGATAGCCAATGAGCTTCCTTGAAAACTACTATCTAATACTTCTCTTTTAGACACGTATCGCTGTGGAATAACTTTTCCCGTTATTAATAAAGGCCTAAGCCCCTCAGCTTCTTTTGATACATAGCTAGTGCTAATAACTGCTTCGGAGACATAATTTAAAGCCATCTTTTCGCCGACGCTTAACGCGTGACGAACCTCTGAAATCTCTCCTTCAAAAATCACTTGAACTGTCATTGGAATTTCTGCTGTTGCTTCATTTCGTGGATTGTTGCAATCCACAGCTAAGATAGTCACATCAACTTCCTTTGTCATCTGATCAATGACCGCTAGTGCCACAGTATGTCCTTCAACTTCAATCATTCCTATTGCTAGCTTCCCCATAAATCGGTTTCCTCTCAACTCATTTAACTTTTTTTAAATTGATAAGCCACCTTGCCCAAGAACACAGCGACGTTTACGCGAAAAGCTCTTTGCTGAAGTCAGGCCTTCTCCTGTTGGACCTGCAATTGACATCGTGGCATACCCTTCGCCTTCAAAACCAACCCCTGCCAAGGATGAGGCGTTCTTCACAAAAATAGTACTCTCAACCTCACGAGCAAAACGAGTCAAATTATTAATATTTTGCGAATGCATCACCGCTGTGTGGCGATTACCTTTTTCAGCCTTAACCGCAAGCTCAATTCCTTCAGTGACATCTTTTACTCGGACAATTGGCAATACTGGCATCATTTGTTCAAGCTGGACGAATGGATGATCGAACTCACATTCAAACATAATTAATTTCGGTGAGCCTGTCTCCTGAATTCCTAATTCTTTTAAAAATAACTCAACATCTTTCCCAATCCATTTTTTATTCATATGAAACTCTGTCGCTTTAGCTACTGAACATCCTTTTGCTCCTTGGCTTTCCTCTTTAACTAAAGTAAATGACATTAACTGTTCAACCTGTGCCTCATTTAAGAGAACAGCGCCTTGATTAAGCAGCTGATACACCAACTCATCAGCAACTTCCTCAACAACGAAAACTTCTTTTTCGGCAATACATAAGATATTATTGTCAAAAGAAGCGCCTTTAATGATTTCTTTTGCAGCGGTAGCTAATTCAGCCGTTTCATCCACCAAAACAGGCGGATTCCCCGCACCAGCACCGATTGCTTTTTTGCCAGATTGCAGCAATTTTTTTACAAGTCCTGGACCACCTGTTCCAACTAGCAGTCGTATATCCGAGCTTTTAGTTAAAATATCTAATGTGTCCATTGTTGGCTGAGCAACCATTGTAATTAAGTTGGCAGGGCCACCAACAGCAACAATAGATTGGTTCAACAGCATAACAATTGTTTGAGAAACCTTTACAGAAGATGGGTGGACATTAAAAACAACACTATTACCACTCACAATCATCCCAAGACTGTTATTCACAATTGTTTCAACTGGATTCGTAACTGGTGTTACTGCACCAATCACACCGTAAGGACTATACTCAACGGTCGTCAATCCATCTTCACCACTGTATGCTTCTACTTTTAGGTCCTCTAGCCCAGGCGTTTGAGTAGCGATTAACTCAATCTTTTGTAATTTGTCTTCGTAATTTCCTAACCCAGTCTCTACTACCATTTGGCGCGCAAGTTCTTCCTTATGAGAAAGTGTAACCGTTCGCATTTCAGAAACAAATTTTGCTCGATTTTTTGTTCCAATAGTTCTTAATTCTTTTTGTGCTAGCTTAGCCGCTGCAATTGCGTCTTCCATTAAAGTGAAAACCCCTAGCTCTTTTTGGCTAGTGATTTCACTTTTTAGAAGCCCCTCTGTGCCTGAACCTACTTCAACTTTTTTAAATTGTTGAACCTGTGTACGGTCTTTTCCTTGAGTGTATTCTTTAATCACATTGCGGACAATTGAATCTAAATTTTCATCAGTCATTGTCTTTCCCATTAGTAATCACTCCTCCTTAAGATAATTGAGATAAAACAGCTTTCACGACATTTTCAATCAAAGCCTCTTCATCGGTTGCAACAGTTTCTTCTGTTCGACAAGGGGGAACACCACCAGAAGAAACACCCATATTTTCACGCATTTCAATTAAATCGCCTACTTGAGAACAATTTAATTCATTGGCCTGATTAATAATTCTGCCAGTATACATCGTCATCATCGCAAAGTGCTCCAACGACTCCATTCGATAATAAGCTTCAATAAGATCTTTCCCCCACGTCAAAGCACCGTGATTAGCTAAAAGTACGGCATTATAATCGATACAATATGGGGCAATTGAATCTGGTACTTGCTGAGTTCCCGGTGTGGCATAAGGGGCAACAGGTACGTTACCTAATGTCACAACGGCTTCTGGGCACAGTGCTTGATTCAGTGGAATCCCCGCAATAGCATATGAGGTGGCTACAACTGGATGAGCATGTACAACAGAATTAACTGTTGGATTTTCGCGGTAAACACGTAAATGCATCTTTACTTCTGATGATGGTTTCGCATTATCAGATAGAACATTCCCTTCCAAGTCCATCTTGACAATCATATCTGGCTGCATAAATCCTTTACTAACACCGGTGGGCGTACAAAATATCGTACCATCATCCATTTTCACCGATATATTGCCATCATTCGCCGCAACATAGCCACGATCATAAATCCGTTTACCAATTTCACAAATCATTTGTTTTACATGTGATTCTTCTTCATATCTATTTTTCACTTCACTATTCCTCCTAAGTCATTCTTCTATTTAACATCATTATCTAACTTTATCTTTGTTTAGTCAATAGTTTTCTTTGTTTGTTTTTGTTTATTCTTTATTTAAGCTATTTAAAATTTATTGTTTCATGCTATAATAGAATAAAACCAATAAAGGTGGGTGGCTCATGCTTCCAATTGTCCGAAAAGAAAAAATCAAAGAATTGATCAGAGAAAGAAAAAGTATCTCTGTTGTGGAACTTTCTGAAACATTTAAATTAACTGAAGAAACTATCCGTAAAGATCTCAGCCAATTAGAAAAAGAAGGCTTTTTAAAGCGTACTTATGGTGGTGCCTATATTTCTGATGGGGTTCAAAATGAAATTGATGTCCAATTTAGAGAACATATTCATATTGAAGGTAAAAGAAAAATTGCCCTTGCCTGTTCCGAATATATCAATAATGGTGATTCTATTTTTCTAGATGCCTCAACCACTTCTTTATATATTGCCCAATCAATCCATGATAAACACTTAACAATCACGACTAATTCCCTAAAAATAGCCACAGCATTAGCGGATGAAAATAATATTAATCTCGTTCTAATAGGAGGAAATCTTCATCTTCCTTCTATGTCGCTTTTAGGGAAACAAGCCGAAAATAACATGAATCATTATTTCTTTGATAAAGCATTTATTTCGTGTCGCTTCTTAAATATTCAACACGAAATTACTGATTCAAATGAGCAGCAGGCTGAAATCAGACATACCGCTGTTCAAAGAGCCAACACAACTTATCTAGTGGCTGATTACACTAAATTTGATCGTACTGCCTTTAAAAAGATTTGCTCTTACGATGAAATCGACTTCTTAATAACAGATAATCAATTGCCAGAAGAATGGACTGATTTCCTATCTGAAAAAGAAATCACTTATAAAGAATGCCTATAAATAAGAGCATAAGGTAACAGTTCTATCACTTTCATAAACATAAGTCACGCCCTAGTTTTGTTTCACGTATATTGTGCGATAAATGCGTTCCAAAAGTCTGCTCACTACGTTTTACTACGCTACGCTTCGTTGTCCTAAACTTCTAAACGCTAAAGCATTAAGAGTTGCCATTATTCTTAGTGCTTTAGCACTTAGAAATAATGGATATCCAAGTGAAGGCTCGGCAATTTCTCTAAACTCGAGCAATCGAAATTGCCGATTGTTCGA
>NZ_JCAQHY010000097.1:0-8893 GCF_059621045.1 Vagococcus sp. WN80Y | reverse complement strand
ATTATATGACATAAATAACCTCCGTGTTAGTTAAAAGATGTGTAAGTTAATAATAACAGTCAATTAATGAAAAGAGTTAAAGGGTGTTGCACTTCATTCTGACACGTAGGAGTAGTTTTAGGAGTAGATTTTAATGGCCACATGTCAAGGTTAAATGAAACAGGCTAACTTTAAGAGTAAGATACTTTTATCTTATGTAAGTTTATTATCTTCAGTAGTAATTAATGTAATAAACCTAATTTTGTTTGAATAGTAGTGATTTGTATTCAAGTAATTATATAAAGGGGAAGTTAGAGATGATAAAAAAAATGAAGAAAAAATATTTCTTTTATTTCATAATCTTGTTATTGCTGATAGGAATTATAGTCGGTAAACAAAAACTAGTAATTTTACAAGGTGCTGGTTTGCCAATATCTCCTACCACGATAGTTAATCAAGGAGAACAGAATACATTGGGAGATAATATTGATTTTACAGTTCCACAAGATGGCACCAGTTTATATGATTTTGAGTTACCTACGGATTTTATTCAAAATAAGAAAGTAACCACTTCTTTTTCAAAAAAGACTATGAATTCTTACAGTGTGCACAATGTTAGGACGACAGTAAGAAGTACTCTTTTAATGGATAAAGGTGCTTTGGTTGTTCTGATGTCGAGAAATGATAATCAAGGAGGGGTTCCTCAAAAGTTTGTCACGAGAGTAGTCTATCTTAATAAAGATGGTAAATACATGCATGATATTTCTATAGCTAAGGGGAATGAACTTAGTTCTCTAGAAACATTCGTAAATGGCACTCAAATAACTGGTGACTATGCTACAACTCCTACAGAAATAATAGATAATCTGGATGGTACCTATCAAATAGGATACTTTGGGCAGTCTGCTTCAGATAAGAATCTAACATGGAAAAGCTTGAAGTTTGAAATAGGAGGAAATGACAAGCTAAGTGTTTTGAGTTGGGGGGGAGTTACATACAATCCACCACTGACTGCGGGTGTAAATGATGGGATTGAATATTTCTATAAAATGAAAAATTCTAACAAGAATATTGCCCATGGGATAACTCTAAATACAGCATTGCCGCTCTATGTTTGGGATAACGGAGAGTATAAGAAAGAGAAAGATTTAGAACTCCGTCCTCAGTTTATAAATAGTATTCAGCCTGGTAAAGGTAATTACTGGGGAGCGTGGAGTTATACGATAGGGTACAATCCTAAAAATCAAGGCTATTTTGGAAAGCTTTTAGCTAGGAATAGTAATGGAGCGAATCAATATGAAGGCTCAGTAGAACATCTCTTGTTTTGGGATAAAAATGGAAAAACTGATTTTGATTTTGTAGCAGATTTACAATATGGGCAATCAGGTAAATCTAATCAGATAAAGCATTTTGTAATCAACGACAAAATGAATAGAGAGTCTTCTGATAGTATCTTTGTAACGTTGACTAAAGGCGATGACAGTATTGAAGTTGTTAAAATTAGTTTGACTAATTATTCAGTGGAGTCTCTCTTTACTTTATCGCCTGGCAGTAGCGTATTGCTTCAAAGCGACTCTTCGGGGCAAACAGTGGTTTATGGGACTCATAGTGGAAATCCAGGATCTGCCACTGATCTTCTAGAAGGTCGGTTTTCAGAAAGAGGTTTGTTTATGGGGATACTGAGTGATGATTATTCATTACTTAACGTCCAGATGGTTGCATACACAGGCTCTATGGAGGTGGGGCAATTAACCACAATTGATGCGTCTCATTACTATTATACAAGCTCTGGTGTAACAAAAGATTTCTCTTTAATGGATCCTGCCGATGGATGGAAAGGCGATTCAATGGCTGATGCATTTTACGGGATATTAGAGCTCAAGCAGGATTGGAGCCCAGGTATTAAGTTTAGTAAAGGCCATGAGTTGCTGACGCTTGATTTGACAGCTACATCGGATATTGAAAAAGAGCTATTAGTCGGAGTTGAGGTCTTAGATACCTATGATATGAAATACAGTATTTCGGGCTTGAAAACTCAAAAATGGCTTGATTCAAGGATAAATCGAAATCCATTGAGAGGCGGCATTGTCTATGACAGTGACAATGAAACAATCAATGAAGGCCTTTCTAGAGACAGGGATTGGAGTAGCTTGGTCAAAGTAGTTGATGAAAACGGACTAGCGACTTCAAAAGGAATCGATATGAATAATCCTAAATACGGCTTGTATCAAGCGAAGTACT
This sequence comes from Vagococcus sp. WN80Y, assembly GCF_059621045.1. Lineage (NCBI taxonomy): Bacteria > Bacillati > Bacillota > Bacilli > Lactobacillales > Enterococcaceae > Vagococcus > Vagococcus sp. WN80Y. Next base: position 6,673 of record NZ_JCAQHY010000097.1, on the reverse strand, counting down.
TTGTGACAGATTCTAATGGAGACAATGCAAACAGTGAGAGTTATCAACCTTCTTCAATTAGTCGGTTTATCGATTCTAGAGATAAGCTCGTTAAAGTTAATATGGACTACCGATTAGGCGCTCAAAACTTTTCTGTCAATCAAAATGACCTAGCGAGTAAGTTAGGAACGGGGAACCCGAACGCGGTTAAAGAACTTGCTAAAGTAGTGGCGTGGGAAGTGACGACACCTATAACAGAAGAAGATTACAGTATCAATCTACATAGTAATAAAGTGACGTACGATCAAACTCAATTAGCGACTATTATAGGAGCCACAGGACCTAATGATGCGAAACCCTATCCACTAGACTTTACTTATAAGAGTGCTGTTCATACAGTTGAAAATCGAATCTGGGTATTTGTGACAAAAGATAACACTACAATCGCCAACGGTGTAGCTTTATACGCCGATGATTATCAACTTCCATTGTATGAAGCAAAAATTGCGACAGCTGAAACTCAATTGAAGGCAGATTGGGCTCCCACTAAAGGAACGACCTCTAACGTGACGGTCTATGACTTTATAGATCAACCACAAACAGGAACCTCTTTGACCCCTCTAACGGTTGGAACAGATGGGACGACGAAAGGGCTGAGTTTGAAGGCGGCCAGCCAAGCTGATTTAAGGGCTGTCACAACAGCTACAGCTGTTCCGAATGTGACCTTTATCTACACGGATGCTAAAAGTAGAGCGACAGAAGTAAAGGTAACGGCAAAAGTGGCAAACGCTCCTATTAAGATTCATTATCAAGCTGTCATCCAAGCGCCAAATCCTGAGATTGTCGTGCCAACAAGTCTTGTCGGTGTTAGTCACAACATTAATACTGCTACTGTTAGTGGGACAACGACGACGAGTCAACAGCTTAATTTAACTGGACCTGCTAAAGCAGGGACTCATGGTGAGTACGCTGAACTCAAGCTGACGATGTCAGTCGATCATTGGTATGTGTTACTCGAGTCAATTGCGCCTGAGTATTACACCGTGAGTGGTTATGAATTAACCTCAGGCCCCACAAAACCGACTCATTCTGGCTCAGCGGTTCAAACAGGTCCGCTCATCTTTGATGGGCGAACGAAGGAGGAAGTCTGGGTCACGATGTATCTAACACCAAGTATTGCCAGCACCTCGTCCCCTGATTATTATGGTTGGAATTATGGTAAACCAGGTGATTATGCGATTGTGCCGTAGGCAGAAAGGATGAGAACGGAATGAGTAATGATGTCACTATGACAAAACGAGTGCCTCATAAACGAAAAAGCTCAAAAGAGAGGGAGCTTCCGCCCACCATGGGGAAACGTCTCCTCTCTCTTGTCTGGAATGTTCTGTTTTATGTGATCTTTTTGTCCATTTTGCTAGGGGCGTTACTGTTTAATTTCAATGATTCGCCAGATAAGTCGTTTTATGGCTATCGGTTTATGACAGTCAAAACAAATTCAATGGCGGCTCATCCTGATAAGCCCGACTTAACAGACGGCTTTAATGCAGGAGACATGATCATATTGAAACAAGTTAAACCGGAGACGTTAAAGCCTAAAGACATTATCACTTTTTATCCTGTGGCAGGGAATACAGACGCCTATCTGACTCACCGAGTGATTAAGATCAATACCCCTGTTGTGAATGAAAAGGGAGAAGAAGTGGCGGGATTAACCACCCAAGGAGATGCCAATGATAACGCAGATATCCCCATCCAACACACACAAGTAGTCGGAAAGGTCATGGGTCATATTGCCCATGTAGGCCTCATGATTCAGTTTGTTCGAGATAATTTGGTGGTGGTATTGGTCCTAATCAGTAGTCTCTTTTTAGTGATCGCCACTGTTAAATATTACCTGAGTATTCCTCAGGTTGAGCGATACTCGTATCAGAGTGGCTCCAAGAAGCGAAAAAGTAGAACAACGTCCAAAGGACCTTAAACTAACTAGTGTTATAACGCTCCACGTGAGCTTATAAAAAATAAAACAGAACATAGGAGGTTTTTTTCAATGAATTTTTATGGAAAAAATAAACAGAAAAAGAAAAAAGCAATTGTTGCGTTATCAGTTTTAGCGTTGGTGAGCATACTTGCCGGAACATTTGCTTGGACGAGTTACGTTGAGTGGAGAAAAAATCATTTGCAATCATCAGGTTTTGAAGCCGGTGATGTCGTGTTGAATGAGCAATTCCCGTCTCCGTTAATCCCAAAAGATGGGGCGGAAGTAAAAAAGGATATTACCGTGACAAATGCGTCTGATAGCCCTGTATTTGTTCGTATTTCTTTTGAAGAGATGCTACACAAATTAGAGGCGGGTGCAGCATCTACCGGCTATCAAGTTCACGCGGATGCTGGGTTCCCTGTTATTATTGATGCATCAGAATATAAGGTCACTGGCTCACTTTGGGCCGACGTAACAACAGCTAAGTTACGAATTAATGGAGCCAATCCTCCAGCGGTTTTAGCAACAGGAGATAGAGGATTTAAATTATATGAAAAGGATGGCGAATATTTCCTAACCTATGTGAAAAAAACAAAAAAAGCGTATTACCCAGAATCGTTTCTCCACGATTTAGCATCAGGCAAATTGCCAATATTTGAGGGAACATTCGCAGCGGATGACGTCCAAGTGGCTCAAAAAGTCACAGGAAAACCGACGGTAAATGCGGATGGAACGGTTAATTATACAACAGGTGCAACTGCTGATGACTTGAGGTTCTTTGGTTATGGCAAGGAACTTCCAGCAGCGCCAACAGAACATAACTGGGCTGGCATTAAGAGTCATAGAGGAGCAGCAGGGGATGCACATCCAACTGCGATTGGAACCTCAGCGATTGATTCAAAAATTAAATTAAACTTTGCTTCAACTCATGTAGCAGTGGGCAACCAAATTGCCAATGTAGCATCAAGCGATGATGCACAGTGGTACTATAATACCGGTGATGGGTATTTCTACTACTCAAAAGCAGTTGAACCCGGGCAAAATACCCGCTCTTTATTGAAGAATATTCAGTTCCCAATGTCAATTGCAGAGGGGGCTAAAAAAACGCCTGTTGTGATAGGTGACGATACCTATGGTATTGCCTCTTATGATTTATGGGTAGGGATGGAAGCTATTCCGGCTTACTTAAGTGGTTTAACAAAAGCTGTGGATGCTACGCAAGGAACGAGTCCGACTAACATTAAAGGTTCTGGTGGTTGGGGAATTAATGCCTCAGCACCAGCTGGTTCAAGCGATAAAATGGTGTATGACTGGTTCGCGGCTATTGCAATTCCAGACCCAGACGCTCCTTAAAAAAAGAAGACGAGAGTTGATAAGGAAGGGAGAAGAGGGTGAAAAAGAACAGACGTTACCTTAATTTAATATCTTTTCTTTTCCTTCTGTTTGGATGTTTGGTAGGAAGTGTCTCTGTGTCAGCAGTGGAGACACTTCCTAAGGGGGTGATTGTAGGTGATGATACAGGCTTACAAGTCGGAGAAGATGGCAAATACTTTGTGGAACACACTGATATTAAACCAGGCTTGACCTTTAAAAAAGATATCACGATTAGTAACTATGCCCAACAAGCGGGTAGCTATACCTTACGGATGGACATGAAGGCAGACACAGTCAGTGGCGACGTGAATCTTTTAAAGGCGATGACAGTTAAATTAGAGTTGGCAGGAAAAACGGTGTATGAAGGGGATTTATCTGGAACGTCCTCCTCACCGCTCTACCAGTTACCAGTGGAATTAGGGACTTATTCAACCGGTGAAACAGGTCAGTTGACCGCCACCTTCACTGTCTCAACTGACATACCAAAAGAAAGCTGGCAACGTCCTAACAGTGCTGACTTTTATTGGGTTTTTTATGCCACCAATGAAACAGAGCCACCCCCACCTAAAAAGAAGAAGCCAACGCACCCTCTCCTCCCACAAACGGGAGAAGAATGGCGGTGGTTACTGATAGGAATGGGTGTGGGATTATTAGTGATAACCTTTGTTCTTTATGTGGCAAGACGCTATCAAAGACGAGTCTAACCATACAACACGATTGTATGGTTTCATGAATGGATTCTCCGGAGTCTATTGATGAAACTGTGGAATAACGAGGAGGAAGTGAGTGAACATGACACGAAAACAACGGACCGCACGCGGGTTATCATTAACTAATAATAAAGTGTTTTTTGGGAGCTTTATGGCCCTTATCACCTTTGTCCTGCTGATTGATGCGACCTTTGCTTGGACTAGCTACGCGAAGTGGTTACAGAATCATATGCAGAGTCCAACAGAAAAAGACATTCGACTGACGGTACAAGGCGCGTTATCAGGGAATTTAACCCATACGGCCCCTCTTTCTCTTCAAGTGAGTGTTAAAAATACAGGAGAAGCCCCGGCCTTTATTCGAGTGAGCTTAGAAGAGGTGCTCCTCACCTTGGCGGTTGATACAGTCGATCAAACTGGTAATGGGCATTTAGCGGAGTATACAGGATTAGACAGTTTACCAGAGGTGAAGCGAGAGTTTCCCTCTACCTGGCAGATTAATGGTCGGTACACACCGGATGGTCTGGTTTATTATGAAACGAAAACCATGAGTACCTATAAGTACCGACAATCAGAAATAAGTCGTCCCCCAACCTTCAATTACCTTGATTACAGTTGGGGAACGATTGACCCAGTTGCACCTCTTGCTACAGATAACTACTGGTTGTATCAAGAAATAGGCGGAAAAGGCTATTATTTTTATTCTCAAGCGGTTCAACCAGGGGACCAAACAATCGTGTTAGTCGATCAAGTTCACTTAAAAATGGGAGCACCTAACTGGCTGAAGGGGAGCTTGTACCGAGTCGATGTGCAGGCAGAAGGTGGCCAAGTGAACAAAGGGGTGTATGCTGATTGGGGCATTCCTCAAGTAACGGGGAACCCGGTGTATGAGCGTTATGAAGTGGTGATAGGAGGTGGGGCATAATGTGGAAAAAAGGCAAATTCCCACTCAAAACAACCTTAGTATTTTTGTTGAGTGTCTATATTTTATGTTTAAGCAGGTCGTTTCCAGAAACGAATGCCTATTTAAAGGATCAACAGCTTAGCCCACGACTTAATGAATTAGGTGATTTAAAAGTGGGCTTGCTGGACACAGGCGCAACAACAACGACGGCTCTTCCGGCAGGGACCACCTTGCCACGAACCGTGAGTGTTCACAATCAAGGAGAGGAAGACATGTTTGTCCGTGTCTTGATTCACCCGATGCTGACAGACAAAGAAGGGGTTAGTAAAGAGGTCGCTGTTTCTGATGTAGTAGCGGACTTAAACGTGAGTGAGTGGCAAGAAGGAACCGATGGCTACTATTATTACTTAAAACGGTTAGGAAGCACCAGCCCACTCAATCAGACGACCCTATTTACGACGATTAAAGGAGGGCCAAAGATGGTCACTCAAGATCGCCTTCAGTTAGTCATGAAGGTCGAGGCGATTACCGTTCGTGAGTATGCGTATCGCCAAGCATGGTGGCAAGGGATAACCCCCACAACGGGAAACTTGAAGCAAATAGATGATACCTTAGCTCCCTTGAGGGAGCAGTCATAATGTTAGATAGGAGAGTCCCAAAAGATGAAGATTGGTTATTTTCGTGTCACCTCATCAGAAGAAAAGCGGCCGTATCACGAGCAGTTGAAAAAGCACGGCGCACGTGTGTTTTTTCATGAGGTGAAACAGCGAACAGACGTCTCATGGAAGGAGCGGCCCTCCTTGGCAGAAGCACTGGACATGGGGGGCAGAGGCGACACCCTTCTCCTGTTTCAGTTGACAGACATTAGTCATCAACCCGAGGAATGGCTGACATTTTTAGATGAGTTACTAGAAAGAGGCTTAGATCTAGAGGTGTTGGCATATCCAACGATTCGTGTCACTGAGTGGGGCCACTTAATGAAGTGGATGCAAGAAATTCCGCAGCACGTTAAGGGAGAGATTAAGATTATTGGCATTCAGCCGGAAAATGAGGCAGATCGTCAGCTATATCGTGGGCTGTCCTCAGATCCTGATGGCCGACGACTTTACTGGCAAGTGTTCAGTGAACTGGTTGCGAACCGGTCAATTAGGCGAACGGCAAGGCGCTATGGTCTGTCCCGAGGAACGGTTTACCGAATCAGTCAACAGGTCAAACAAGTCAAGCATGTCTTGTGGCTAGCTGGGACTTTTTTGATGACCATGTTAGGCCTACAAATTGCCCGACAATACACCGATAGCCTATGGCTTCAAGGGCTGATTGGCTTAGTCGCCACGACCCTATTGGTTTATTTTACTTATTCAGATATGAGAGAAGACAATTAGATGAAAGAAAAGGGAAGGAGGACGTTAACATGCTGGGACATGGCGTGATAGGGTATACCGTTCAATCACCATTTGACACGGATTATCGCCAACTGATTCAAGAAGGAAACTGTCAGGAGGTCGTTGTAGCGACTCAACAAGCGGATTACTACGATCAGTTTGAAGCGTTTTTACTCACGTATAAAGATCAGAAGCTTATGGTAGTGACCTATCAAAGTATGGGGCTTCAATTAAATCAACTGCTTCCAGCCCTTCAATTGATCCACGATCATCAGATTCGGTTTGACATTATGGAGCAGCCATTAGAGTCATCCTCGCGTTATTTAGATTTGTTGTATGAGTTAGCCAA
>NZ_JCAQHY010000096.1:0-8823 GCF_059621045.1 Vagococcus sp. WN80Y | reverse complement strand
ACAAATCATGATTCTAAAAGGAACAAAAGCTCAAAAATTGCTCGAAGACCTATCGAAATCAACGCCCGATAATGAGCAATATCTGCTAGCAAGAGTCACCGGTAACTTCAAACGCGGTAATGAACAATTGACTAAAAGTAAGAACAACTGATTGCTTCTTTGCTTATTAATTCAATCGTTATTACAAATAGCCATATGAATCAATTTCATAATTATTAGCGTTGATATAACAGCTTTTCTAACACTTGAAAATATGTTATCTCCCCAAAAAAACATAGGATTTCATTGATTTTAGGGAAAAATTAGTTAATTTAGATGAATTTACAGTATTTGCCTCCCCATTAATACTATCAGCTTTCATCTAATTTTTCATGAAATCTGATACGAGAAATAGCGAGTTTGAGCGGTTCTTGGAATTATGAAATTGATTCATATATCAATAAATTTGCAAGGGACTTCAATTTTTACATTTTTCTAAATTGAAATTATCGAATCTCTTTTCAAGTATCCATACATTCAATCAAAGAGGCTTTCAGCTACTTATAAATAGGTTCCTTTACTAAACTTGCCTTCATACTAACTTCTTCACCTGGTTTTTCTTGACTATAGCAGTTTTCACCTCGGCTAACTTTTGGTGTTGTTAGCCTTTTTTATGCTTGTTCTTAATCCAGTATTCTCAACTACAAATCATGCTACATACCAAGTTATTTAGATGCAAAAAATCAAACACTGATATCAAAAAATTTACAGATAGAACCTATAAAGACACAAACACATGACGAGTTACTATTATTAAAACAAGAATACTATGTCTTTATAACAATGAAGTCTAAGCAAAAAATCAGTTGTGACAAAAATGTAATGCATTATATTAGATCGATGGTTGTTTTACAAAAAGTTAACTAAAATAAAAGTGAGACGCAAATAATGATTGGAGAGAAAGATCGCTCGTATAAATGAAGTCAAAGAACAATTTAAAGGGTTACTAGATGGCTGTCTCATTACAATTCTAATCGGAGATCCTGCTACTGAGATTATCAAACATGCACAAAAAGAGGACTACGATTTATTGATTATTGGTAGTAGAGGACTGAATTTATTACAAGAATTTGTAATGGGAAGTGTCAGTCATAAAGTTGTAAAACATGCACAAATTCCTATACTAGTTGTAAAATAGAATGAAAGGAGCTTTATCTATTTATGTTAATTAGTTTTAATAAAAATGAGTGGTTAGGCAATATAAAGAATGATATTTTGGGAGGATTAGTGACATCCATCGCTCTCATTCCAGAAGTTATAGGATTCGCCATTATCGCTGGAGTAAACCCAATTACAGCCTTATTTGCCTCAGTGACTACTGCAATCGTTACTTCAATTACTGGTGGTAGACCTGCTATGGTATCAGCTGCAGCTGGATCTATGGCGCTTGTTATGGTTACATTAATAAAAAATCATGGCTTAGAATATATGATAGCAGCTACTATTCTGACAGGAATTATACAAATGATTTTAGGCTATATAGGCATTCACAAACTGATGAAATATATATCAAAACCTGTTATGTTAGGATTTGTTAATGCGTTAGCCATTCTTATATTTCTTGCTCAAGTTCAACAATTAGAAAATAAGAACATCGCGACATATATTATGGTCGGTGCAACTATCATCATCATGTATGTTTTTCCAAAAATCTCGAAATCATTTCCTCCAGCTTTAATTGTGATTATCATGATGAGTATTTTATCACTTTACCCGTCTTTAGGTCTCCAAACAGTTGGTGACTTAGGCGATATGACTGGCTCATTACCATTCCCAAGTTTACCGTCAGTCCCTTTTAATTTGGAAACATTCCTCATTATTTTCCCAACATCTTTAGCTTTATCTATGGTCGGATTAATAGAATCTCTCTTAACCCTACCTTTGATCAACGATATGACAGATTCAACAGGAGATAGCAAGCGGGAAGTGAAAGCTCAAGGTTTGGCTAATATCGTCACTGGTTTTTTCGGGGGGCCTGCTGGATGTGCTATGATCGGCCAAGCAGTCATTAATGTCAAATCTGGCGGCAGAAAAAGACTATCTACTTTAACAGCTGGTTTAGCATTATTATTTTTAATTGTTGCGTTAAAAGGAGTCATGATTCAAATCCCTACTGCTGCTTTAATTGGTATCATGATTACTGTGGCATTTGAAACATTTGATTGGGAAAGTGTTAAGCTGGTAAGAAAAAAACCTATCGCAGAAACACTCATTATGATTATTACCATTTCAATTGTTGTCTATACCCATAATTTAGCCATTGGTATCTTGGTTGGTGTCGTTTTAAGCATGATTATTTTTATCACTAAAGCTTCCAAATTGGAATTCGTACAAGTTGATGAAACGATTTATATTAGCGGACAATTATTTTATGCTTCCGCAAACTCACTTTTCGATTACTTTAATAATTTAACTATTGAAAAGAAAATGATAATTGATTTTTCTAGAGTACACATCTGGGACGAATCAGGAATTGAGGCAATAACCTCGATACTTGATGCCTTTGAAAAAAATGAACCCGCTATGCAGATCGTTGGAATTAGAACAGCAGATAAAGAATTGACCAGTAGAATAGAAAAACTGAAATAACTTTTTTATTCATCTAAGCTAAATTTTGATTTCTATATAAAATTCAAAGGGTGCACATTAGAAGTCATTCACTGATACTGACACAACTTTATTTTTTACGTAGCATATCTTCTCTTTACCACGATGTACAAAACAACAATCTGTAGTACAAGTTTTACAACTATCCCTCATTATTTTTGCGACAAGGAAAACACTTAAAATACCAATAAGTCCTGCAAGTACTATTTTTTTCAGCCATATTTCTATGTTTTACTTAATGAGAAGACAGCGCCTGTTTTATTAATTGATAATTTTTATTCCCACCAGACAAGTTGTAGACGTCTCTAAAACCCTCATTGAGTAATATATTTTGAGCTGCATTTCCAGTGACACCTTTATTGCAATAGGTGATAGTTGTTCGTTCTTTATCTAATTCCACTAATTTAGCACGTAAATCAGCTAATGGAATATGGACAGCTCCTTCAACATTCGATTGTTCATATTGTTTTTTAGAGCGAGTATCAATAATTTGAAGCTTTTCACCATTCCCTTGCTTTTGAAGCAGTTCAGTTGGCGTCATTAATGGTATCCCATTATTAACAGCATTGTCCAATGCCATTCCAGTGTATAAAATAGGATCTTTAGTTGTAGCAAATGGCGGCGCATAGGCAAGATCTAAGTGGAACAAGTCTTCCGCTACAGCGCCGAATGAAATAGCTGTTGCAATCACATCAATTCGCTTATCTACACCTTGCTGTCCAATAATTTGTGCACCAATTATTCTACCACTACTTTTATCTGCTAAGGCTTTGATAGTTAATTCTTTACCACCAAGATAATCGGCATGATCTGGCTTGATGTTATAGAGAATTGCTACATCTATCCCTTCCTCAATAGCATCCTTTTCAGTTATGCCAGTATAAGCAACTGCTAAATCAAACACTCGAACAATCCCTGTTCCTAAAATCCCACGATGTTCCAAAGTCCCTCCAGTGATAACATCCCCAGCAATTCTCCCCATTTTATTTGCAGTAGAGCCTAGTGGTCGATACAATGGTTGACCTGTTATGACAGAGAAACTTTCAGCAACATCCCCTACAGCATAAATATGAGGAACAGATGTCTGCATTTTTTTATTAACCTTGATTGCCCCTGATTCACCTAACTTGATTTGCGTTAATTGAGTTAAAGCAGTATTTGGCATAACACCCGCTGCAAGAATGACTAAATCTGTTTGAAGATATTGCTTCTGACTCGTCTCTAATTCAATGATTCGTCCTTCTACATCAACTACTCTCGTAATGGTTGTATTTAGCTGAATATTAACCTGATGCTTTTTAAGTTCCAATTCTACTAGATACGCCATATCAAAGTCCATTTGTTTCATGACTTGGTTCCCTCGTTGAACAACAGTAACCTCTAGCCCTTTATGTGCGAGTTGTTCTGCCATCTCTAAGCCGATAAAACCAGCACCAACGATTGTTGCTTTTTGTGGTTTCTCCTTTTCAATGAAGGCATGAATAGCCGATGCGTCTTGAATAGTTCGTACATGAAATATATTTTCATTTGATTGTTTCGCAGCGAAAACTTCGGGAATAATTGGTCTTGCTCCAGTTGCCAAAACTAGTTCATCATAGGTGTCCACTTTTTTTTCGCCTGTTTGAAGGTTCTCAACCTCAATTGTGTGTGTCTCAGGATGAATACTTGTCACTCGATGCTCGGTAAAAATATCCACATTATAACGCTTTTTAAACCATGCCGCATTTCGTGGTGTTAAACAATTCAATTCATCCACTTCTTCTCCAATGTAATAAGGAATGCCACAAATAGAATAAGATATATCCTTATCTTGATCATAAACTACAATCTCTGCTACTTCTGTATTTCTCCTAGCTTTCGCTGCCACACTTGTACCCGCGGCTACTGAACCGATAATGACAATCTTCATAAACAAGCCTCATTTCTTTTAAATTAGTTAAAATACTTCTTCTTGAATTTCAACGCAACATTCACCAGAGCAATTAGAACGGGGACTTCAACTAGTGGACCAATAACTGCAGCAAACGCTTCTCCTGAATTGATACCAAAAACACCCACCGCTACAGCAATTGCTAATTCAAAGTTATTACTAGCTGCCGTAAAGGACAAGGAAGCTGCAATTGGATAACTCGTTCCCATTCGTTTAGAAATAAAAAACGATACGAAAAACATTAACACAAAGTAAATCAACAATGGTATCGCAATTCTTACAACATCCATGGGCAACTCAATGACTTTTTCTCCTTTAACTGAAAACATTACAATAATGGTAAACAACAAGGCAATTAATGTGATTGGGCTAATTTTAGGAATGAATTTTTGTTCATACCACAGGATACCTTTTCTCTTGATTAAAATTCGTCTTGATAGAAATCCAGCAATAAATGGGATACCCAAATAGATAAACACACTTGTGGCAATCTCACCCATTCCAATCGAAATAGCGTGTGTTTCCAAGCCTAACCACCCTGGAATAACAGTTACAAATATATAGGCAAATACAGAGTAAAAAACAATTTGGAAAATAGAGTTAAAAGCGACCAACCCAGCTGTGTATTCATTATCTGCCTGAGCAAGATTGCTCCATACAATCACCATCGCAATACAACGAGCTAAACCAATCATAATCAAGCCTACCATATATTCAGGATAATTATGTAAAAAAACAACTGCCAAAATAAACATTAAAATAGGACCAATAATCCAATTTTGAAACAGTGATAATAGCAACACTTTCCAGTCTTTAAACACACGCCACATTTCTTCGTATTTCACTTTAGCTAATGGTGGATACATCATGAGAATCAAGCCAATCGCAATAGGTATTGAAGTGGTACCAACTTCTAGCCTATTAATCCCTGTCACAACGTCTGGTACAAAATAACCTAATCCAATTCCGAAAGCCATTGCCAAAAAAATCCAAAGCGTTAAGTACCGATCTAATAATGATAATTTTTTTGTTACTCCTGCCACAATCAACATCTCCATTGTTAAATTTTTGAAAAAGATATCCTCACTAGATAATTTCTAATGAGTAATTCGTTATTCTACTACTTTTCTACAGCTACATGTGTACCGCCATGAGGAAATTTCGTTCTCGTTTTATTCACATATTTTACTAACATTAACATGACTGGTACTTCTGTTAAAACACCCGCGACTGTCACCAAAACGACAGGAGAAGATGCACCAAATAGTGTAATCGCTACTGCGACTGATAGTTCAAAGAAATCGGAAGCGCCAATTAGCCCAGCTGGTGCCGCAATATTATGCAGCAACTTCAATCTCCAAGCAGAGAAATAGGCTAAAGCAAAGGTTAATAAATTTTGTAATACCAGTGGGACGGCAATCAATAAAATATGAAATGGATTACTTAAAATAATACCCCCTTGAAAAGAGAAAATGATAACTAGTGTCAACAACAAAGCAATTGTTGTAATACTATCAAATTTTGTGACAAACTTCTCATTGAAGTATGCTTCCCCTTTCTTCTTTATCATATAACTTCTTGTCGCTATTCCAGCAATTAAAGGGACCACAACAAAAATGACAATTGAGAACAACAACACATCCCACGGAACTACAATATTGTTAACGCCCAGTAAGAACGTCACGATTGGCGCAAATAGAATGACGATCAATAGATCATTGGCAGAAACTTGAACCAATGTGTACGCTAGGTCTCCCTTTGTTAAATTGCTCCAGATAAAGACCATCTTTTCCTGTAAAAAACAGATACTTCGTTAATGGTAATTGGTCAGGTTGATACAATTTCATGTCTGTTGCCTCCTTAAATTAATCATTTTAGTCAATCGTAACGCTCTCTGCAACCTTTGAGTTTTTCTTATTATCCATACAAGAGCATTCGTCATTTTCAATGGTCTGGCAAACACAGTCAACTGTGCTTTGAACGAGACCACCAATAATTCCAGATAAAACCTTCATATTATCTGCATTCAATGAATAGTTGTGCCACGTGCCTGTTTTCCTTGCTTGAACAATTCCTGCATTCATCAACACTTTCATATGATGTGACAGTGTTGGCTGTGTAAAGTCAAAATGTTCCAATAAATCACATGCGCAGCGCTCGCCACAAGAGAGCATGTCTACAATTTGAACTCTTTTCGGATCTCCTAATGCTTTAAATACTTTTGCTGTTAATTCATAATCCATCTTTCATCCCTCCATAGATAGAAGTTATTCTATGTATAATATAGATGCTTATCTATCTATTGTCAATAGTTTCTGTCTTTAAAATAAAAAAAGCTTATGAGAACCTATCCCACAAGCTTTATCCTGTTCGTTTTAGCAACATCCAGAAGATGGTGAGCAACAACTATTTGCTGGTTGTTCTCTTTTATCCTCAGAAAAATTGATACCTGTATAAACACCAAATTCTTCAATCGATGGATAACCAGCCATTTTCATAATTTCATCGCCCAGTAAAAAAACTGATAAAATATCAGCTCCTTTAGATTGTAACAACTCCCCTATTTTCGCATTCTCTACGAATGCTCCAGGATTACCTGTCAAATTAAAGCACTCAACTTCTACACCATCGTTTTTTTCCAGTGTTTGAATAACAGAAGATACACGTAATAATTCTGTATCTTCTCCAGGTCCACACACTCCTGTATCACAACACATTGTCGGTTCATACAACGATACTTTACTCATTTTACCTAACTCTTTCTTTTTGTTTTGTTTTAAAAATTTGATTGGTTAACTCTTGAAATTCTTCAATATTCTCAATCACTAGGGAATAGTATTGCCATTTACCTTCTTTACGAGCTGTTACAATCCCAGCTTCAATCAAGACTTTCATATGATATGATAGTGTTGGCTGAGTAAAATTAAAATCATCTAAAATATCACACGCACACTTTTCACCAGTTGAGATCATATCTATTATTTGAAGTCTGTTAGGTTCAACGATAGCCTTCATAATTTTCGATAATCTCAAATAATCCATAGCCTCACCTTCACATAGATACTTATCTATGCGAAGGTGAGACTAAATTGTGATTAAAAATTAACTGATGCTTCTCACACATTATAAAATGTCTCTTAAAGCTTCTCCAAATATTTCTTCTGCCTTCCATTCAATCACTACGTAATGATTGTTAGAAAGTTGTGCCACTTGAAAGCATACTGTTATTTACTACCCACCAAGTACGAACGATCCCTGCTCTTTCCAAGTCTTCCTTTAATCGAATAGATTCATAAATAGGTGTCGCTTCTGGTAAAGTAACCAACACAATTTCTGTCTCCTCGCCATTTTGCAATTTAAGTAACAATTTTCGGACTGATTCAGGGACATCGCCAGAAGAACGTTCAATTTCCTTATGGTAACTTTGTGTCGAATCAAGCAATAATAATGTATGACCTGTTGGGGCTGTATCAATCACAACAACATCACTATCTGCTCCTTCAACTATTTCTGCAAACTACCTAAAACAGCTATTTCTTGTGTACATGGTGAACGCAAATCTTCTTCTGACATTGTTTCACGAGCTTTAGTTAATACTTTAGCTTGATAGTAAGATAGTTCTTTTGCTTCATCAATATGACTCAAACTAATTTTATTGTTTCTAAAATAACAAATTGAAGGTCCGCAGCTGGATCAGTCGTTGCTAAATGAACCTTTTTCCCTTTATCGGCTAAAGCCATTGCAATTGCTGCGGCAATTGTTGTTTTTCCGGCTCCACCTTTCCCCATTGTAAAAATAACTTTCTTGTTGCTTTCTTTCCAAAAATAAAGAAGATGTAATATTATTTGTGTTCCTAAGTTTTAATTAGCGGCTTGCCAATCACTACTGATAACTAGAGCATTTCATTATTATTGCCCATAAAAAAATTATAGAGTGGCGTTCAAATGAATCAAAAAATAAGATTGAGCTAATTATCTAATCTCAT
The DNA here is from genome assembly GCF_059621045.1 of Vagococcus sp. WN80Y. Lineage (NCBI taxonomy): Bacteria > Bacillati > Bacillota > Bacilli > Lactobacillales > Enterococcaceae > Vagococcus > Vagococcus sp. WN80Y. The sequence goes on along the minus strand of NZ_JCAQHY010000096.1, from coordinate 262 downwards.
TCCAAATCTTAGTATGTTTTTTTGATTCATACTAATAATTATAGCTAATAGCTAGCTTGCTAACTGATAAATTACTTGGTACAATATTAATGAGCTCACCACTCGTGTGCTTGCACACAAATGCGTGATTGCCTAGAGGAAACTCTAGGCCTTTTTTGTATTGCCATTTCTAACTATTACTCGTTTTTTATGGTATTATTAATTCACTATCTTAAACTGAATGGAGATTTTATGAGCCTAGACAATTTAGTATCAACTCAAA
>NZ_JCAQHY010000095.1:0-7778 GCF_059621045.1 Vagococcus sp. WN80Y | reverse complement strand
ACAGATACCTAGAAAAAATTTGTATTCTTCTCTAGGTTTATTTATGTTGCATTAAAAATCACAACAAACAATTTTAAAATAGTTCAGTTTTTACTTGACCTTTTTATAGCTGGCTTATTTTCGTGGCTCACATTAATTATTGTAACGTCAAACTAACGAAACAGGTATCTATATTGGTGACATAAATATGACAGCTTCGTCATCTTCACTACAAAAAAGCCAGTTATCTTGTTAGAAATTCTGGCCAGTTCTGGTTCTCTTGAAACTTACGCTATTTAAGCGACAAATTAATTTCTTTGATATAACTATGGCGAACAGCTAAGAAAAATATCCCATGAAAGCCAGAAAAGATTAATAAAAGCTTCACTGCTATTCCCATAGATGAAAAAGAAAACAATGTATTTAAAGCCCACATAATAATTAGATAATTAAGAGTAGCTACTAAAAATGGTATAAAAAATAAATTTCCCATTTCAATCGTAATAATTTGGTTGCGATTTCGTTCTGGCACTCCAACAACGTGCAGGGTTTTATGATAACGCTTGTCTTGTTCGAGCTCACCATAAATTCTAAAATAAAGCGTACTAGCAGAAAATATGAAAAAGACTAGCCCAATAACCGTACTAACAAATAAGGTCAGACCACTTTCTTGCCTGTTCTGCTGCATCGTTTGATAGGCTGATTGATAATTAAAAAAAGTCTGGTCTTTTCCAGCTATAACCTTATCAAGCATAGGGGTCATTACTTTTTCCATATAAGTTTCAATTTTCTTGTCAATCTGTTTACTTGTTGCCCATTCCTTAAAATCAATGATATATAGTGGAGATAAAACACCTGTCATCGCTTCGCTGTCAACAACCTGACTCTCATCAGGAATCAAGCTTGCTTGCTGAACCCTCTTAAACAGCTCATCAGAAACCAGACCGATATTCGGCGTTCCTCCTCCCAAATTAAACTCGCCTTCAACAAAATGAAAATTCACAGCAATTTTTTGATCTTTACTCCCCTCACTATACCTTAATTTTCCCGTATACAACTTGTTGTCCTGCCAACTGGGGCCGCTCAGTAATAATAATTCACGATTATTATTTAGTTTTCGTTCTTTATTTCCATTAAAAACAGCCATTTCATTGTATTGACTAATCGGAATCAAAAGAAGGTGTTTCCAAGATCCGCCATTCGCTACAGTATCTCGCAAACTCATATTATCCTCATAGAATTTAGAAATATATTGATTACTTTGCAGACTCCCGTTTGCTTTAACATCTAAAACAGTCATTTGAGTTTCATAACCAGCGTCTTCTATCGTTTTTTTTATAAAATTTATGTTTTTTTGATGAACATACCAATCATCCTCATCCTTTATATCAATAGCATCATATATATAGGCCAAATTAGCCTTTTGATCCGTCCCATAAACCAGTATTTCAGATAAAGCCATGGTAGTAGTCATCGCCACAAAAGCGACTGTTGCCGACACAACGATCAAAAAATAGACTAAACTATTTTGCTTCAAGCGATAACTCAGATTACTTAAAGCTAAAACTTTCCCACCCTTAAGCATGATTGGCCACTTTCGTAAAGACAAACTAAGATGGACCAACGTTTGATTAAAAAACAAATAGACACCACAAGCTAAACACGCAAAAATAATCAGTGAACTAATGGTAATAAACAAATAATTTTGAGTAATGGACAAATCATAGTCGTCATAACTTAACTTGGTAAACTTCATCACCGATAGTAATGATACATAACTAAAAAATAACAACATGGCACCCAGAGCGGTCAAATATTGATTTCCTTGTGGCTCTATAAATAGAGGTTCTGCAAGATCCAAATTCATATTCGTTTGTTTATTCCTGATAAAAAATAATGTATAAACTGAAATAACAATAAAAATTACCAGATGAGCCAACACAGTCAACACTACAGCCCTAAAAGGGAAATAAAAAACTAAATTAAAATCCAAACTCAGCAAGTTTTGAACAATCAAAAAAGATAATTTACCTAGAAGTAGCCCTGCTATCAGTCCAACAATCAAACTGGTGACACCAATTAAACAATTTTCTAAAACTAACATTTTTCTTAAATCATTTTTCTTCATTCCAATAATCAAATATAACGAAAAATTTTGGCGACGATCCTTTAAATACAAACGAAACATTGAGCCTAAAAACAATAGTGCTAATCCTGCAATTAATAACAACGTAACCCCAAGAAGATTGTTCGTACCAAAATACATGGCAAACACTGATAACTTCATACTTCCTTCTAATGTCTCTTTTTGCAATAAAGGATGAAAATAAAGCATCGCTCCAATGAAAAAGAATACCACAGAACAAACACTACTAAAAAAATATGATAGAAAAACCCGCGGTTGGCGCAGAATATTTCTAAAAATCAATTGATAGAACGTCATCTACCCACCCCTTTAAAATGTCATCTATCTCTTTACTAGATGTATCAAAAAATGATTGTCACAGTCGTCCCAACACCAAGTTCCGACTCTATATCAACACTATGATTTAACTCCTGAGCAACCTCATGTACCAGATAAAGGCCCATGCCTGTCGCTTCATGATGTTCCCGACCTTGATCACCAGTGAAAAATGGTTGAAAAACTCGAGGTAGATCACTTTTAGAGATCCCACTTCCGTAATCAGTAATCGTCAAATAAGTTTTTCCTTGTTGTTGATTTGCAGTAATTTCAATATTCTTTTCAGACTTCGCAGAATATTTAATAGCATTTGATAAAATCTGATACACAATAAATGATAGCCACTTTTCATCTGTTTCCACCATCAAATTTTCATCAATATTGATTTTAGGGTAGACATAATTTCTGATAAAATTACGTTTATGAGCAGCAACTGACTGGTTAGCCAGGTTTTTCAAATTAACTCTCTCTACTACAAAATCCTGCTGAAATGATTCCATTCTAGCCATAGTCAATGCCAAGTTCAAGCCTTCTTTCATGCGATCTGTTTCTTCAATCAAGCTTTCTCTATCCAACTCATCATCTTGCATCATCAACTCAATGACCGCCAAAGGAGTTTTCATTTGATGAACCCATTGATTGATAAATCGAGTGTGTTCGTCTCGTGCATTTTGCAATTGTTTAATTTCGTTAAAATAGCGCAGATAATGACATTGTAGCAACTCATTAATCGACTGCGATAACGGTGAAGAGTCATGGTCTATTTCTTCATACACATCTTTTTTTCGCTTGCGTGACAAGGTTTGATAGAGATTACGTTGTGTAACATAAACAAATCCCAAAAAGACCACAAGAACAACCATCGCCAAAGCAAAACTGTATAATAATAGGCCTGTTTTACGATACCCATCCAGCCAAACCATTCCTATCAATAGCACACTTAAAAGAATATACATAATAATAAATGGGACTTGTTGCTTTAAAAATAACTTCATACCTCTTCCTCGCCTAAATCCAAACGATAGCCTTTTCCACGAACAGTAATGATGCCATTTTTAAACCCTAAATCATGAAATTTCCTCCGTAATCGAGTCACATTAACCGATAATGTATTATCATCCACAAAATTTTCATTGTCCCACAGTTTATTTAAAATGGCTTCCCGTGTCACAATTGTAGGGTAAGCGGTCATTAATAATTCGACTAATTCTCCTTCTTTTTTCGTCAAGAACTCTTTTTTCTCGCCGTTAATTAACTCCAGCCTCTCTGGATAATAATTTAATTCTCCTTTCATGTAAACCCGTTCTTCAGACGTAGCTGCGTACTCTCCGTATACACGACGAATATGACTTTTAATTTTGGCTAATAGTAATTCATAGGAAAACGGCTTGGTTATATAATCATCAGCTCCATACTCTAAAGCCATAACTTGGTCCATATTCCCCTCACGAGCAGATAGAAAAATAATTGGACATTTTGATTTCTTACGAATTTGTTGTGTCCAATAAAAACCATCGTAATAAGGTAAATTAACATCCATCAAAACTAACTGTGGGTCTTGCTCAGTAAAAAAAACTCCGACAGCCTGAAAATCTTCTGGTGACACGATAGTAAAACCATATTTTTCAAAATGCTCACTAACAAGTTGAACAATTTTTTTATCATCTTCCACTAACATAATCTTCATTTTTACACGTCCTCATCTTTTTAGAGCTATGTAAGCACAAGATACAGCTACTTCTCCCTCACTAGCAAAAAAATTTATTAGTTTAATTATACAATACTTCAGTTATTTGCCATAGTAAGTTTTCACTCATATTTTCTTAAGATAAACGTGGTAGAGGAAATTAGCCCTTATAAAAGAGTTTAGTATTATTAGCGAGCTGACTTCTCTTTCTCTCCCCCTTCTAAATAAAAATAATTTTGTTTATAATACGCATCACTTTTCTCTATTAAGCTTAGAAATAAGTGGGCTCTTAAAATCAACAACTTATGCCTAAAATCTAGTTTTGATATTGACAAACATCCCTTAACACGGTATTCTATTACTTGTGTTATACTTTTGCCGCCTTAGCTCAGTAGGTAGAGCACCACCATGGTAAGGTGGGGGTCGCCGGTTCAAATCCGGCAGGCGGCTTCAATTTTCTCTAAAAAAACAGACCTGTTAAGGTCTGTTTTTTTGTTATGCCACCAGCCCCTTCATCTTAATTAAATTGACTTGCGTCAATAATAAAACAACTTTCTTGACTCCTTTTGACTACAATTGTAAACTTAATATATACTAAAACTAAAGGAGAGATTGTCATGAAAAAGGAAACCATTCATCAAAATCATGAGGCCATGGATCACCAAATGGAAATGGGTATGGGTATGTCACATTCTAATCACCAACAGATGCACGGAACACATGACCATGCAGAACATGGGGCACAGTTTAAGAAAAAATTCCTAATTTCATTATTAGTTGCTATTCCCATTATTTTTATGGCTCCCATGATGGGAAAGACCCTTCCTTTTCAAGTTACTTTTAAAGGCTCTGAATGGATTGTCTTATTTTTAGCAAGTTTTTTGTATTTTTATGGCGGTTGGCCATTTTTACAGGGAGCAAAATCTGAAGTCAGTCAAAAGAAACCAGCCATGATGACTTTAATTGCTCTGGGAATTTCAGTGGCTTATTTTTATAGTATTTATGCCTTTATTGCAAATAACTTTTTAAATAGTGGCACTCATGTAATGGATTTTTTCTGGGAATTAGCCAGTCTAATTGTTATTATGCTCCTTGGACACTGGATTGAAATGACTGCTGTTGGCAATGCTGGAAACGCTCTTAAAAAGATGGCAGAACTTCTCCCAAATGAAGCCACTTTAGTTGACCAAGATGGTCATACAACCACCGTTCCTTTAAGTAAAGTTCAGCTGGGGCAAAAAGTCATAGTAAAATCAGGCGAGACTATTCCAGTTGACGGCATCATTCTTCAAGGCAGCACTACTGTCAATGAATCTCTCATTACTGGTGAGGCTAAAGAGGTATATAAAACAATCGATGAAGCTGTCATTGGTGGCTCTACTAACGGCTCTGGTACTATTACAGTTAAAATTACCGCAACAGGTGAAAGTGGTTATTTGTCCCAAGTGATGACTTTGGTAAATCAAGCACAACAAGAAAAATCAAAAGCTGAATCGTTATCAGATAAAGTCGCTAGCCTCCTTTTTTATATTGCAATTGGAATTGGGGCAATCGCATTTATCAGCTGGCTTATACTGACCAATGACCTAAACATTGCCCTTGAACGACTCGTAACCGTTCTGATTATTGCGTGTCCACATGCTCTAGGTCTAGCAATTCCCTTGGTGGTGGCTCGTTCAACTTCTCTAGGCGCACAAAATGGCTTACTAGTGAAAAATAGACACTCATTAGAAATCACGCGTCACGTTGATACTGTTTTTATGGATAAAACTGGCACACTTACTGAAGGTAACTTTACTGTCACATCTGTCCAGTCATTAAATAATCAATTCACTGATAATGAGATTTTAAGTTATATGGCAGCCATTGAACAGCATTCAAACCATCCATTAGCTACTGGAATCATAACAAAAGCAAAAGAAAATAAATTAAAAATCCCACCAGTTAAAGAGGTTAAAACACTCTCAGGCGTTGGATTAGTTGGACAAGTAAACAACCAAGTGATGAGCATAGTTAGTGCCAGTTATTTAACAAGAGAAAAACTAACATATGATAAAGAGCAATTTAATGACCTTGCCAGTCGTGGTAACTCAATTAGTTACTTAGTAATAGCCAATCAAGTTGTTGGCTTGATTGCTCAAGGAGATCAAATAAAACCAGAAGCAAAGAAAATGATTAGGGCATTGCAACAACAGAGCATCCAACCAGTGATGTTAACTGGTGACAATTTACATGTTGCTCAAGTCGTGGCAAAAGAATTAAATATAACTGATATTCATGCCGAATTAATGCCTCAAGACAAAGATCAAATCATTCAAAACTATCGTAACAAAAAACACGTAACTATGATGGTAGGCGACGGAATCAATGATGCACCCAGCCTAGCACGAGCAGATGTAGGAGTTGCAATTGGGGCCGGGACTGACGTTGCAATAGATTCCGCAGATGTTATTCTCGTAAAAAGTGATCCTGCTAATATCTTACACTTGCTTTCACTTGCCAAAAATACCACACGAAAGATGATTCAAAATTTATGGTGGGGAGCTGGTTACAATATAATTGCTTTGCCACTTGCGGCTGTTCTACTAGCACCCTTTGGCATTCTTCTTAGTCCAGCAATCGGAGCTGTTCTCATGTCTCTCAGCACCATAATTGTCGCAGTTAATGCCATCCTTTTAAAAATTGACTAGACACTAAATAAGAAGCAAACATCCGATAATACTTGCAATTGTTCTCCTATTATTGTACGCTTTTAACAGGTGTACAAAATAGGAGATTAAGCGAGCAAATGAAAATAAGAATAATCGGTCATGCTGGTAGTGGCAAGACAACATTAAGTAAAGACCTTCAAACTGAGTATGACTTTCCTTCAATACCGCTAGATTCTTTTCTTAAGCAGAAAGACAAAAAGAAGCGACGTCACAATCTTCATAATGAGATGAATAAATTTGATAGTTGGGTTATTGAAGGTGTACAAGAACAACGCTGGTGTCGCCAAACTTTTAGCAATGCTGACCTTGTTATCGTTCTTGACTATCCTCTTTATGTCGTACAATATCGAGTCCTTAAGCGAACGGTTCTTGGCATGCGTAAAGCAAGTAAGGATCGCAAAAAGTTCCTTCTTAAACGTGCTGTTGCACTACTAAAATGGAACCGGCGTTTTTCTAAAAATATGCCCAAACTCAAGAAAAGACTTTATGAATTTAACAGCAATCTTTATATTATTCAAACACCCAAAGATATTGCCCGTGTTAACACTATCATTGGGTTTTACACAGACGAAAAAAACAAGCATTAGTTCGCTTGTTTTTTTGTTTCAAAACTATGAAATTGTCAGTTCATTTATACCTTCTAAAAGCTTATTAGAGAGCTTCTTCGACTTCTATTAATAACTTCATGTTAATAAGTATACTACGCGTCATAGTCACTACAAATGCTATTTATCCACTAGCCTTTCTCTTAGAAGAATCTGATAGTCGCTTATTAAGTTATTTTTCTAAAATAAAAAAAGACACGGCATAATCGTGTCTAAACTCCGGCAGTAGGACTCGAACCTACGACATCATGATTAACAGTCATGCGCTACTACCAACTGAGCTATGCCGGAATAATACAACTTAAGCGTGGCAACGTCCTACTCTCACAGGGGGA